>DAISKX010000446.1:0-4034 GCA_036820725.1 Nitrospiraceae bacterium | reverse complement strand
ACCTCGTCATCATGGGATCCATCGGCGTCGGTGCCGTGAAAGACAGCGTGATCGGCAGTAATACGGAACGGGTGGTCCGCCGGGTCCGCAATTCCGACATGATGATCATCAAGCAGACCCAACCGATGACGAACGGGAAAATTGTCGTCGCGGTCGACGGAAGTCCCTATTCCTTCGGCGGTCTCATGACCGGTCTGGCATTGGGCAAGGCGTTCAACCGTCCCGTCGAAGCCATTGCCGCCTTTGACCCGTACTTCCATTATGCGGCGTTTCACAGTATCTCCGGCGTACTCAACGAAGAAGCGGGGAAAGTCTTCCGGTTCAAGGAGCAGGAAAAGCTCCACGAAGAGATCATCGACAGCGGCCTGGCCAAGATTTATCAGTCCCATCTGGATATCTCGCGGGAAATCGCGCAGGCCGAAAATACCGACGTCAAGACCACGCTGCTCGACGGCAAGGCATTCGAAAAGATCATTCAGTACGTCCGGAAAGACGTTCCTTGGCTGTTGATCGTCGGACGCATCGGAGTCCATAGCGACGAGGACATGGACATCGGCAGCAACACCGAAAATCTCCTGCGGAGCGCCCCCTGCAACGTGCTGGTATCAAACCGCAAGTATGTCCCGCCGATCGACACGCAGGCCGAATACACGATCGCCTGGACCGAAGAATCTCTGCGACGCATGGAAAAAATTCCCGTCTTCGCGCGCGGCGTGGCCAAGACCGCGATCCATCGATACGCCATCGAGAAGGGCCATACGATCATCAGCAACACGGTCGTCGATGCGGCGGTCGGACACATTCTTCCGAAGGGCGCCATGGATGCCATGCGAGCGCTGGGAGGAAACCTGGATGCCGCCGGCATCGATCGGGACAAAATGCAGGCAGACGATGCCGTGGCAAAAGATCTGATGGGGGCAAGCCTGAGCGGCATGATGACGCAAATCGTCGAAGAGAAGCCTGTAACCAGCGAGGCGACCCAGGCCTATCTCGACCGGATGAACCAGAATTATTTTGTGTGCGACGGCTGCGGGTACATCGGCAAGGGCGATACTCCCGTCAAGTGTCCCGTGTGTAGCGCCGAAGGCAACCGGTTCAAACAGGTCGACAAGAGTATTTTTGATGCGGCGGCCAAGACTGAAGGTGCTCTGGAAACCGACCTCGCCTATGATGATGTGCCGATGCAGTGGACGAAGGACGCGAAAGAAGCGATCCGCGCCGTTCCTGCCGGGTTCCAGCGCCGCCGCGCGAAAGCGAAAATCGAAAAAACCGCGCGCAAGCTCGGCATGACGACCATTACGCTGGAATATGCCTCGCCGATGATTCAAGAAGCGGCGTCCGAGGATTACACGCCGATTTTCGCCAATAAAGGAACGGAAACCGCGGCTGAGGCAGCGGACCCTCTCGCAACAACGAACGGCGGCGGCTCCAATGGATCGAATGGCAATGGCACCCACGCCGTCCACGAGGACCAGGCACCGGCTTCGCCGTACACGTGGACTGCGGATGCCCAGACCAGGTTGGATCGCGCGCCGGAAGGCTTCATGCGGGAGTGCACGAGAGCCCTCATTGAGAAGCACGCGGAGAAAATCGGCACAACCGTCATCACAGAGGAAGTGGCCAACGAAGGCATCGAACAGGCCAAGGGGTACATGGCCGAGGCGATGAAAACCGGCAATCTCAAGGACATGATTGCCAACCTCACGCGTAAACCAACGCAGTAGCTTTGCAATTCTGAGTTGTGAGTTCTGAGTTAGAAATTAGAATGACCGAATTCGTTTGTAAATTCCACGCTCAGCACTCAGAACTCAGCACGCAGAGCTCTTCACAAACTCAACACTCAGAACTCATCACTCAGAACTGGGCTCAAGTCCATGGGTAAATCACTGCCGATCATCAATCTGCCCTCGTTTGGAGACAAACTCGGATCGGTTCAGGAGCAGATCACACAATTCTTCACCCCAACCGTACCTGTTCGTCCGGACAGCCCGCGCGATGGACGTACGGTCGACGACTTCAAGCCCTATCTGATCGCCCTGAATCTGACAAAACGCTGCAACCTCAAATGTCATCATTGCTATCTCGATGCGACGACGAAGGCCGGCGGCGGCTCGGACGAACTCTCGACGGGCGAGTGCTTCCGCTTGATCGATCAAATCGCCGAGGTCAACAAAGGCTGCCTGCTGGTCATCACCGGCGGTGAGCCGCTGGTCCGGCCGGATATCCTTGATATCGCCAGGCACGCGGTGAAGCTGGGATTCATGGTCGTGTTCGGCACCAACGGCATGTTGATCAATGACCGGATGGCGCAGACGCTGGTCGAGATCGGCGTCATGGGCGTCGGCATCAGCATCGATTCACTGGATCAGCAAAAACATGACACCTTCCGTGGTCTTTCAGGAGCCTGGGCAGGCGCGGTGTCCGGCATCGAGGCCTGCAAGCGAAACGGTCTGCAGTTTCAGGTGCATTTCAGCGCCCAGCCGATGAACTATCAGGAATTGCCGGCGGTAATCGACTGGGCCCATGGCCTCGGCGCCCGTGTCCTGAACGTATTCTTCATGGTCTGTACCGGACGTGGGGAAGAACTGACGGACATTACCCCGCAACAATACGAGGAAGTACTCGGCTACCTCATCGATTGCCAGGACCAATACAAGGATATGCTCGTGCGGGCCCGATGCGCCCCGCATTTCAAACGGCTGGCCTACGAGAGGGATCCGAACTCTCCCATTACCAAAGCGACTGGATATATGGGCGGCGGATGTCTGGCCGGAACCAATTATGCCCGAGTCACCCCCAATGGCGAGCTCACGCCTTGCCCCTATATGCCGCTCTCGGCCGGCAATGTACGGGATACCAGTTTCGCGGATCTGTGGGAACGGTCCGACATTTTTGATTCCTTCCGCTATCCCCACCTGAAAGGCAAGTGCGGCGATTGCGAATACACCGACATCTGCGGCGGCTGCCGCGCACGCCCGTACGTCGATCACGGTGATTGGCTCGACGAAGATCAGTGGTGCCTCTACACCCCGAAGGGTGGCGAGAAGATAAAGGTTGCCTTCAACACGCCGGAGGACACGGACGTCGCATGGGATGACGACTCCCAGCTCCGCCTGGGCCGCATTCCGTATTTTTTGCGTGCCATGGTGAAGAAGGGCGTCGAACGGCACGCGAGAGAGAGCGGAATCACCTTGATCACAGTCCAACTCATGGAAGAATTGCGCAAGAAACGCTTCGGCAACGACGCTCCCGTCTTCAAATTCTAATGGACGTCAATCGTCAATGGTCATTCGTCAATCGGGAAAGAACGTGTCAATCGGAAACGATTGACGGATGACGGTTGACGAATAACGGCTTACTGTGGATTCCCTCCAAAGCATTTTCCTGGATATGAATCAGTTGATTCCGATCGTGAATCACTGGTTGCATCTCATGTCGGCCGTCATCTGGATCGGCGGGCTTGCATTCCTGGTGATGGCGGTGAAACCCGGGTTGAAGGAGGGAACCGTCCCGAAAGAATATATCCGGCCGATCACCGACGCCTTCTATAAGTATTACAAGCGTGTCGCCGGCATTCTGGTGGTCGTCCTCCTCATCACCGGCGGCATCAATGTCCACTACGTGAATCAACTCTTTACCGCTCAAACGGGGGATGGCCTCCAGCATCACAGCAAGTACCTATGGATCTTCTGTATCAAGCTCCTCCTGGTTTTGTTTCTCCTGACGCTCTTCCTGTATACGGTCATTTTCAAGTCCGATCCCGAAGAAGAGCACGACGATAAAGAAGCCTACGAAGCCTTTCCATTTCAACGCGCGGCATTGTGGATGGGATTTTTCATCATTTTATGCGCTGCCGCCATGAAGCACCTGCACCAGTAGCCGCCCCCTCTCCCGCTTCCTCGTTTCCCAATACCGACATTTCACCATGCCTCGCCATCGGTACGGACTTATCTTTAGAGTGGTATCAGTGTCCCCGTAAGTTCGGATTGATCCGCCAGGCCGCTCCCCCTCTCCCTTGCCCTCTCCCCCAACGG
>DAISKX010000445.1:0-4043 GCA_036820725.1 Nitrospiraceae bacterium | reverse complement strand
CCTGATGTCACTTTTATAGGGGTTGTCTCGGGAGTACGGCATTGCGACTCATAGACGGCAGTCGGAAGTTGTCGCGCGACACCGTGTATAGTGGTCTGCTGCATCGTCCCGCGCGGCCGACCCAGCGTGAGTTCGCTGGATTGTCCATACAAGCAGAGGTGTGTGTTCAGCGCCGAGACCGGCACTGACACCGGCTTGTTCAGGTCCCGCCACAACCGATCGACAGGAATGGCAAAGGTTTCCGGCGAAACGGCCTCCGCAAGATCCTGTTGGATGGCTACCACCTCAAAGGCTTCCGGAAGCTGCTCCTTCGCCGGCAGATACGACGGATTGCAGGCAGAATCGATCGGGCTTGTGGCATCCAGCGTCACCTGGGAAGGATCAAAGTTGAACGCCAGCAATTCATCCATTTGCACCATCTTGAGCTGCCCCGTTCCGTTCAGCACTGCCCGGTACTGATCCGGTCTGCATGCCTGGGTCAAGGCCGAGGTTTGGGTGTCTCCCCGGTAGTTCGCTCGGATGGTGACAAGGCCATCCTGGATGGAGACCTGTGGTTCACCGTCACGAACAAAGTCAAAACGATTGTCGCCGGGGGCGCGATGCTTGGCGTTCGTAATCTGCTCCGGCACGGCAGTCTTAATAGCCTGCTGCAGAGGCGTGAGGTCCGTCGTGATGATGAACGGTAGTTTGGACTCGACCGGTTGAGACACCGGCTGCTTCAAAGGATCGAATGACGGGGTCTCGCTGACTAACGGCGGCGGTGTCGGTTTTGTGTACGACTTCGGAATTTTGTTCTCGCTGCATCCGGCCGCGATGAGCATCACGGGCACGCTCATCGAGAGCAGCCATTGGATGGATCGGTGGCATGTCATGGTTCTTCCTCCTGTGTACGATTTTGATGCGATTTGAATTCATCCTGGTGGTAATGCGAGTCTTTGTTACGGTACCGCCGTATGGAAGGTTGCGATACTGGGCATGTCCCTAGCTATAAAATATCGAGGGTGTTCGCGTAGAAGGAAGAAGGACAATTACAGACCACCAACCTTTTTGATTCGTTGCATAAGGAGTCATCAGAGGAATCGGCGTCGCTGCAAGACAGAATGTTCGCTCGGGCACATCCAGTCCAGCCGATGAAGACCCGTCGTTCGGAAACGCGTTAATTGCCCCATTACCCAGGCACCCGTCGATACCTAGTGCAAGAGGCCTATGTCTTGCACTATTCACTTCACAGGTTCATCCAAGGAGGAAGGCATGCCACTGATCGGTCGATCGATTCCGGAGGGAACGTTCCAGGCGTATCATCAGGAGAATATTCGCCCCATCAATCTCACGCAGTTTCGTGGACAATGGCTGGTCTTGGTGTTTTATCCCGGCGACTTTACCTTTGTGTGTCCGACCGAACTGGCGGAACTGGGGAGCCTCTATCCTGAGTTTCAGAAGGTGGGCGCGGAGGTCATGAGCGTCAGCACCGATTCCGTGTACGTACACAAGGCTTGGCATGATTCATCGCCGACGATTCACAAGATTGAATATCCAATGTTGAGCGACACGAATGGCCGCTTGGCCCGAGACCTCGGGGTGTACCTCGAACATGAGGGTGTGGCGTTACGCGGCAGTTTTGTGTTCGACCCCGACGGGCTGCTCTGTGCCTGCGAAGTTCATACGAATAGTATCGGTCGGAATATGCGAGAGCTGCTCCGCAAGCTGCAGGCCGCCGCGTATGTTCGCGAGCATAAGGGCGAGGAAGTCTGCCCGGTAAGCTGGACACCCGGTCAAAAGACACTCAAGCCCGGTCTCGATCTCGTGGGGAAACTGTGACCGTGGACACTGACCTTGGAAGCAAAGAAGTCTTCGTTGCCGGCTGCAAGGTCAAACTGGATTTTCGCCGGACGGACGCGAATCAGTGGTCGGTAGGAGGGACGATCATATGCGGGGTAGGGGAGAATATGCGCGCGACCTCCTTTCACACGAAGCCCTGCGCTACCCGGGAAGAAGCGGAGAAGCAGGCCCTGGGTGAGGCTGGCGCCCTCATCGGCACGAACACGCCGACGCGCGATCAAAATAAGGACACGTCAGGCGAAAGATAGTCGTACGGGTCTGACGCCGGCGATCAGGAATCGAGGGTGGCCGAGCCAGACCACGTCGACAGGCACACAGTCATTCCGAATTCCGCTCGCACCCCCTTGCTCTCCTGCCATGTGTTTGTCCTTCGTGTTTTCCTCCGTATTCTTCTGCATTCTATGCCTGCCGCTCCCCACTCCCTCGGGTGAGCGAAGTCAGCTGGAACCTTGAAACACCGAAACAAATCGCTGATTCCATTATCCTGGGGATGTCATTGGACAGGGTCTCAATCAACTCAACGCCCAGTATAAACGGTGAAGGTTGTAAGAGATCACGGGGTTCCGGAGACAGTATGGCGCATATGGGGATGCCGACTTGCCCACAGCCTTGATTGACGGCATCGTGCTTGCTCCCTTAGGTCGTCAAATTTTTTCGCTCCATGGTACAGATCGGGGTTGATCACACGTTCGCATGGTTATAAAAAGGTAGGGTGGGTTCACTCCCCAAGATGTCACTCGGTCCGGAACTTCACCGCGAGGAGGAGACCTGCTCCTCTGCCATTCTCTTCTCGGACATGATTCGGCCTGGGAACATGTGATGATGAAAGGAGGCACTTTCATGAGGCGACTACTCGGGTCAGGCCTAGTTCTTTCCATTATTGCGACAACCGGTTGTGTCAGCAGCGAAACGCACTCCCGCGCATTGGGCCATGTGAATGAAGCGCGCAAAGCAGCCACGGATGCCAGGAACGAACTTGATTCCTTCAAAAAGCAGTCATCGGTGGACATGGATGCCAAGGAAGCCGAACGTGCCAGGCTGGCTGGTGAACTTGCCGCCGCGCAGAGCGCCCTGGCGTCGGCGCGGTCAAATGTTGAGGGTCTCCAAGGCGAGTTGGAGGGACGAACGAATGCCTTACGTGATACGAATAGCCGTCTGGGATCGATCGAGAAAGAGAAGCATGCTGCCAACAGTAAGATTGGCTCCCTCCAGGTAGAGAAGGATATTGCCAACGCCCGGATTGCAACGTTGGAACAAGAAAATGAAGGGGCCAATAACCGGATCGCCTCCCTGGAAAAAGAGAAAGAGGAGGCCAATAATCGATTTGCTCTCTTGGAAAAAGACAAGAATGCCCTGGTGGCATCCGTCACTGAAGCGCGTGACCGCGTGCGGGATCTGGAAACCAAAGTCGGATCGCTCACGGCGCAGGTGGAAGGATTGCAGAATGACAATCGCAGTCTGCTGAGCGGCACGACGACGGCCAAGGATGTGATCGCCAAATTGCAGAAGCGGGCCGGCGAGTTGGAATCGGAATCCGCGCGCGCCGCGGACCTCGCCCAACGTTTGAATGAACGGGATCAGGAACTTGCCTCACTGCGTTCAGCAGTGTCCGATCGTGAGCAACTGGCCGGCAAGTTGGCGGCGCTCACCGACGAGGCTGGCAAGCTGGCGCAGGATCGCGACCGGTGGCAGCAGCAACAGACGCAACTGTCGGGCGAGCATCAGAAGCTCCTCGCCCGCTTGCAAGAGGATGCGGATAAGCTCAAGGCAGAAGAGGCGCAGAAGAACAGGCTGGAGCAAGAGCAGGCAGCCAAAGAGGAGGAGATTCGAAAGCTGACGAAGGCCCAGGCAGATCTCACCAAGTCGCTCCAGGATGAAATCGATAAAGGGAACATTACAATCCAGCGGGTGCGCGACCGGTTGACCATCAATATGATCGACCAAGTCCTCTTCGATTCCGGACAAGCCGTCGTCAAGCCGGCCGGCCTCAATGTGCTCAAGCAGGTAAGCGACGTGCTGAAAGACGTGCCGGACAAGCAGATCCGGATCGAAGGACATACGGACAACGTCCCCATCGGCGTCAAGCTGCGTGACAAATTTGCGACGAATTGGGAATTGTCGACGACGCGCGCGACGAGCGTCGTAAGGTACTTGCTCGACGAGGGCGGCGTGAACCGCGATATGCCGGCCCATCACGCAGGCAT
>DAISKX010000444.1:0-4046 GCA_036820725.1 Nitrospiraceae bacterium | reverse complement strand
TCTCACGATCGCACTTGCGTACGATGTAGGCACCGAAAAGGCGGCCGAGCAGATGGATCATGGCCGGACGTTTTGGACCGGGGCAGCCCTCTTTACGAAATTGGATGTGATGGGACCATGGAGCGTGGCCGTCAGACCGGAATGGTTTTGGGACAGAAACGGCCGTGTCTCACAGGCGGAGCAATTACTCTGGGCCGTCACGTCGACCCTGGCATACGAGCGACATATTCGCGAGCATCTGTGGGTGGCTCGACTGGAATATCGGTACGACCATTCGACGGGGCTGGACGGAGGCTTTTTCAAACAGGGTGATGCCGCGCCCGGTGTTCCCCGGCTCGTGCACAGCCAGCACATCGTCCTCTTCTCCGTCTTGTGGGCATTCGACTCCTGACCGCGATGGGGCCGTCATGTCCGCCCAATCACGTGTTGGTTTTGGGAATGACCGAGATTCCTCCTCCGACCTCCAGCACGGCATATTTGATCTGATCCATCCGTTCGAGGCCCTGTGATTCTCGCGCCGAGGCGAGAATATCTTCCACATCGACCCGGGCTCGGTCCATCAGGTGTGTAATCGGTCGGCCGTTGTCTACGAGTATCATGGGCAGGCCGTCCAGCCACCGTTCGATGAATCCGGAGTGGTGTTTCCATAACGTGAAGAAGATATCAAGGCCGACGAGTGTGGTAATCACCAGGACGCCGTTCGTAACCGAGTAATCATTGCCGATCATGGCGTTCTGCGTGGCTTCGCTGATAATTAAAAGCAGCACGAAATCAAAACTTGTCATCTCGCCCACCGTCCGGCGCCCCGCGATCCGGAAGATGAGCAAAAGGAATAGATACACGAAGAGCCCACGTAGGACGGCATCCATTGAACGTACCTCCTTTCGACCTCGTGACCGCTAGGGATACACCAGTTGGGTGAATTTTATGGGAGCCGCTCCTGGTGATCGCAGTTCGCCGGTCAGCCAACCACTCCGTTGATGAATCAGGGGCAGGATGATCAGGGCTGGTTCCTGCTTATCGGCCAGGCTGACGTCGTACAACACCCCATGGTCCATCACCGTTGTCGTGATGGGGACCGGTGTCATGTGCTGAATCTCCACGCCGGCCAGAAAGGCCTCGTTGAGCCAGAAAGAGGCCCGGCCGGACGCAGTGGTGGGAAGGTGAATCAGCAGGGTGGACTGGCTCTGGTTACGGGCGAACCGGTCATATTCAAGCCACAATCCGTCATTTTTATTCCCGGCCCATGTCCGGCTGATAGGTCCATGGCCGAAGAGTCCGATCAGGCCAAGGAAAATCACTACAAGCATGAATCCCCAACCAACGCGCTGGATTGTCCACATGCGCTCCTGAACGCTCAGATCCTGGTTGATCTCCAGGTCGCCGATTCGATGAATGGGAGAAGTCATAACGATGCCATCTGAGGATCGGTCGGAGGCGCGGGAGGAATAGGTTTTGGCGCTGGGGGTGGGATCGGTGAAGGCGGCAACGGTTTTGGCGAGGGGGACGGAATGGGAGCGGGCGGAATAGGTTGGGGGTCCTGTGCAAGGTGAAGGGAAGGAACGGCTTCCCGATGTGCGAGGATGTGAAAGCCACCCAGAATGATACAGCTGAGTCCGGCTACCAGGATGTATTGTGGGTGGAACATTTTAGACAGGAACAGCCCCTTGTACTGCACAGGTCGCACGACGCTGTTCGATCTCGTTCGGCTCATTCGAGCACTCTTGCGATTTGACATAGGTGAAGATCCAACTCAAGCGATACGGTCACCTGGCCCAGGATCACACTTCGAAGACCCGCATTTCGATCTCGGGCGTGCAATCTCAAAGAAAATCGGGGCAGATCATCATGATGTCGTCTCAAACAATGGACAGCAGACATTACCTTCATTCCGTCAGGGTTCGGCCCGATTGTTGGGTCCCAACCCGGCTCTGTCGTGGTGCAAAAGATGGACCGAAGGATCGTATCGGGCCCGGCGTGAATTGGTTACGGGGAGCTGGAAGAGGAAGAAGCCAGGCAGATACCGGGGCGCACCCATTGAGGTGAGTAGGGGCTACGCTGTCTCTTGCAGGTGACGTTCCGTAGCTGGATGAGTGGCTCGATACACCGTGTTAAGCAGCTGATGCAAGTCAAATGGTTTACCCAAGCACGCGAAAGCCTGGCTGAACATCGGGTTTCCGGGAGACTCCGTCAATTCGGGATCACACGACGCTAGAATGACCGGCGTTTCAGGCCATATGTGGGCGCTGATATCGAGGAAGGTGAGTCCGTTCATATGTGGCATATGGTAATCGGACAGCACCGTATCGAATCGCCGTTTATCCATCTGAACTAAAGCCTCCGACCCATCGCAGGCTTCGTAGACGTGATAGCCTTCCTGTGTAAACAGGTCGCCCAGTAGCCGGCGGATATCGTGATCGTCCTCAACGATAAGAATCCGTTTCCCATAATCTTTCATGTCTCAGACCTCCCTGCGTCTTGCTCGTAATGAGTAGTCTGGAAAGCAAGGTTCAGACCGGTGAGGTTGGAGACGGTAACCACTTACGATCAGAGGCGTTTAGGACAGCAGGCATTCGAGCTGGCTGGGCTATGACTAGACAGGCTGTAAGGTGCAAAGACAAAGTGTCTGGTTGTGGAGGAATGAACCGCCATTCCTAATTTCCAATTTTTAATTTCTCATTTCGCCGGCGGCCTCCGCTTGGCGGACAGTTCGCCGGTCGTTACCCGACGCCGAATTGCGAGGCCACTCCGTATTGCCGAAGTTTTCGGAGCAATGTTTTGCGGTGGATGCCGAGGATGAGGGCGGATCGGCCCAAGTCGCGATCGTGCGATTCAAGCACGCGTAGGATATGGTCCCGCTCGAGATCCGTCAGCGTCACCCATCCCTGGGCCTGTGCCACGGTCTGCACGGTGGCGGTCTTGACGGCGCCGGGGAGATCTTCGGGGCAAATGATGGAATGAGGAGTCAACGCAACGGCCCGTTCGATGGCATGTTCGAGTTCCCGCACATTGCCCGGCCACCAGTAGCGGATGAGAAGTTCCATGGCTTCCGGAGAAACGCCGGTGACCGCCTTGTCTTTCGTCGCGCCATAGGTCTGAATAAAAAATTGAACCAGAAGGGGAATGTCCTCGGCCCGCTCTCGGAGCGGCGGAATGTCGATTGACACGACATTCAGTCGATAGAACAGGTCTTCCCGGAAGGTGCCGGCCTTGACCAGGGAGTCGAGGTTTTTCTTGGACGCGGCGATGATCCGGACGTCGATCGTCATGGAGGACGTGCTGCCGACCCGGCGGATCTCCCGTTCTTGAATGACGCGCAACAATTTTCCCTGCAGGGCGGGTGACAGATCGGCCACTTCGTCGAGAAAGCAGGTGCCGAGGTGGGCCTTTTCCAGGAGGCCTTTTTTCATGGCCACTGCACCGGTGAACGACCCCCGTTCGTGTCCAAACAACTCGGATTCCAGCAACGTCTCAGCCAAGGAACCGCCGTCGACCGTCACGAACGGTCCGGCGCTCCGCGCGCTGTTCGCATGAACCGCACGGGCGATCAATTCCTTGCCGGTGCCGCTCTCACCTTGCAGCAGAACCGTACTTTCCGTCTGGGCGACTCTGGCAATGGATTTGTAGACGGCCACCATGGCCGGGCTGCTTCCCACGAGATTGTCGAACCGGTAACGGCTTTTGAGTTGGTCACGCAAGACCTGGTTCTGCCTGGAGAGATATTTGTGTTCTAGTGCACGGCGGGCGACAAGGCGCACCTCGTCGATGATGAACGGTTTGCTGAGATAATCGAAGGCGCCGGCTTTGATGCCGTCGACGGCAGTCTTCAAGGAACCGTAGGCGGTCATCAAAATCACCGGCATGTCGTGCTGCTGGGCGCGCAACTGCTCGAGGAACGCCAACCCGTCCATATCCGGCATATGGATATCGCTCATGACGAGGTCCGGGGCGCGCTCCCCTATCTGCTCCAAAGCCGCCTTTGGGTGCGGCGCCGTTGAAATGTCATATCCTTCCTTCGACAGGATTTCATGCAAAAGCGCCAGGGT
>DAISKX010000443.1:0-4050 GCA_036820725.1 Nitrospiraceae bacterium | reverse complement strand
CCGTACTTCGGGTCGGCGATGGAGCCGCCATGACAATAGGGAAACCCGAAGTGCATGCCATCGGACGGGACGTGATTCAGTTCGTCCGGCGGCTGATTGTCGCCGAGCCAGTCCCGGCCATTGTCGGTGAACCATAAATGACGGGTTTGCGGATCCCAGTCGAACCCTACGGAATTCCTGATGCCGCGTGCGACAATCTCATACCCGCTGCCGTCGGCATTCATTCGGGCGATGAGCCCGAAGCGATCGGGTTCAGGATCGCAGATATTGCAAGGGACGCCAACGGCGACATACAACTTCTTGTCGGGTCCGAATGCGAGATATTTCCATCCATGGGCCGTTTCTTTGGTGAGGCGGTTGGTGACGACAACCGGCGTCGGGGGGTCGGCAAGATGGTGCTCGATCTCATCGAATCGAAGTATGCGATCGACGGAAGAGACGTAGAGAGAGCCGTCTTTATAGGCGACCCCGACCGGCATCTGTAAATTCTTTGCCAGGACATAGACGCGATCCGCCTGATGATCGCCGTCCTCGTCTACGACCGCGTAGAGGCGGCCGTCTTGTTTGCTGCCGACGAAGAGTGTGCCATTCTTGCCGAGCGCCATTCCTCGAGCGTTGGAAACTCCCTTCGCATACAAGCTGATTGAAAAGCCTGGCGGGAGACTGATCTTTTCCAAGGGAAGCGACTCGGCGCACGCAGTGGTTGACAGGAACAGGGTTGCCACGCATGCCGCCAGAGCACATGTGCTGAGTTTGGTCATGGAACCTCTTCCACTTCGCTTCAGAGCTTCAAATGGGACGGACGAGCGGATCAATAAGTTCGTCAGGTTCGTCAGGTTCGTCTTGTCATTCGTCTCAACTGGAAACACGGCTCCAGGCCTGGACATCGCGTTCTTTACCATTTGCGATTGAACAGTTCGAACAGCCACTGGCCGATCCACCCGAGTACTGGAGGCAACAGAAGCCCTGGAACAAGCCGCGCAAAGGTCATGGGCCAGCCCAACAAGGGTGCTTCATAACTAAACATACGGATCGGGCTCAGCAACACCTTGGCAGTGATGAGGGCAATGAGGGGACCGGGCGCTGCTCCCTGACGGAGCAGATTGGCGACAATCGGAAAGATCAGGTAGGGTCCGCCAGGAACCAGTATCCCGATGCCCCACCCGGCGAGGATGCCGAAGGCAAGATTTTGTCCGCCGAGCCACTGCACCATCTTTCCTTCGGGAATCAGCACCTCCAAAAGTCCCGCCAGAATGAAGCCGAGTAAGAGCTCCGGCCAGACGCCTCCGATCAGGTTTCCAGAATTCTGTAGAGCCTGGCCCAACAACGGGGGATGTTTGAAATACACAAGTCCCCCGACGAGTACCGTGACCGACAGGAGAATCCATAGATTCACATCCATCGTGCGTTTCATGGAACCTTGGTCAATTCGCGATAACGGAATGGCGGCGATGCCTGCACCGAGTGAGCCTCGGCTCTCGCCTGCAGAATGAGGTCATGCGTGGGCGCGAGGAGGCACGTGGGATCGGTCGCCGCCGGATCGCCCGTCAGAGCAAATGCCTGACAGCGGCACCCTCCAAAATCGAGGGTTCGTCGGTCGCATGTCCGGCAGGGGAGCGGCATCCACTCTTCTCCGCGAAAGCGCTGAAACAATTCCGACGACTCCCAGATCTCGCACAACGACTGCTCGATGGCGGAAACAGGTCGGGCATCGGGCACTGTATGAGCCGCGTGGCAGGGAAGCACAAGACCATCGGGAGTTACGACGATGTACCGGCGCCCCCAACCATCCATGCAGGTCTTCGGGACATCCGAGTAGTAGTCAGACAGCACAAACACGATGTCCATACGACCCGCCAACCGGGCCTTAGCTGCCCTTGCGGAGGATCGTGCCCGTTCAAGTTGGTCTGGCGTCGGAAGCAGAGCACGGCGATTCACCAAGGCCCACCCGACATATTGCGCGGTGGCCAATTCCAGGCGATCTGCCTCAAGTCGCTCCGCTAAGCCGATGATATCGTCGATTGCGTCGAGGTTCTGTCGATGCATCACCACATTGATCGTCAAGGGCAAGCCGAGTTCTTTTACCCAGCGCGCAACCTCACACTTCCGCTTGAAGGAAGCAACGCCGGCGATGAGATCCGAGGACTGTGCGGTCGCGCCTTGGATGGAAAGTTGAACGCTGTTCAACCCGCCCTCGACAAGCTTGACCAGTCGACGCTGTTCGAGCGGAACACCGCTCGTAATGAGATTGGTGTAGAGGTCGAGCTGATGCGATTCTGAAATGAGTTGCTCCAAATCGTCGCGCAACAATGGTTCTCCGCCCGTGAGATGAAGTTGGACGACACCAATTTGCTCCGCCTCGCGGAACAGACGCAACCACGTGGACGTCCCTAAGGCGGGCGTTTGTGCGTAGACGGTGGGATTGGAACAATACGGGCAGCGGAGAGGACAGCGATAGGTCAATTCGGCGATCATGGTGTATGGCCGTTCGTGGGTCATCATCCCTGTTCGCGGATCAATCCCAGATCGGCCAATTTGTGAAGAAAGTCGTAGACGTCCTGGGTCAGCGACGCGCGTGAAACATCGCGATACATGGTGGCGAGCTGATCGACAATCATGCCAACGGTATGTGCTCCGGTGCATAATTGCAGAATGTCGCGGGCAGTTGAATTCAGTATCAGGCCTCGCTCCGGATGGAGCAACAGGAACTTACGCGAGATCCGATCGAACCGCAGGCGCGCTTTCGGCGTCAGCGTAGGACAGTTGTCCGCGGTCATGGTCGGCTCCTTTACCAGAAATGCAGGGTACATATGCGGCATACAGACTATCCAGCAGCCGCCAGAGAATCTCGGTTTTGCGAACGAGCGCTGCGACACAACGTGTCTGAAGCTCGTAATTGTCGGCGTGTGACACGACAAAAGAAAGCGCTTCTTCCGAGTCACGCGTGGCCCGTGGAATTCTCGAGCGGAAGTATTCGAGGGCAGAACGATCTACCCAAGGATAATGTTGAGTCCAGGCCGCCAGACGCTGTGACATGACATCAGGAGCAAACAGCTCAGTCAGGGAGGCAGCGACGGCTTCCACAATCGACGCGTTGCGCACAAATGAAACATAGTCGTCGCACGTGAGTCGGACGCCCGGCAAGACCGACTCTAAGGACAGCAGCTCTTTTTCGTCCAGTCCCACGCCACGCGCGAGTTGTCCCCAAAGCGCCAGCCCGCCATCGCCTTCCTCTGTCCCGTCATGATCGTGGATGCGGTGGATCCAGGCCCGGCGAAACGCCGGGTCTTCAGATTTGGAGAGGATCAACGCGTCTTTGATCGGAATGCGGGTCTGATAGTAGTAGCGGTTCAGCACCCATCGCTGCAGTTGATAGCGGGTCAGTCGCCCTTCATGCATCATTTGATGGTAGGGATGTTGGTGGTGATAGCGTCTCACCCCTTCGTTTCTAAGCCACTCGATGAACTGTGCCTCGTTGAGACGAGGTTGCTCGCGATACTCGTTCATAGCACGAGCTCCATGCCGTCATAGGCGACCTCGATGCCTGCGGCCTCGATCAATTGGCGTTCGGGGGACTCCTCGTTCAGAATGGGATTCGTGTTGTTGATATGGATGAGAATGCGCTTTGGGCGTCTCAAGCTTGCGAGCATGTGCATGCTGCCGGTCGGTCCGCTCAAGGGCCAATGAGCCATTTGTTCTGCTCGCCGATCGCCGGGTCCTAACGCGATCAATTCATCATCGGTCCAAAAGGTACCGTCGAACATGACACAGTCGGCCTTCTCGATCGTCTCCACTAGGATGGAACTCTCTTCGCCCACGCATGGCAGGTATGCCAATGTTTGTTTCGAGGCGACGTCGTGAATGAGAAGCCCGATGTTGTCTTGTGGGTCGGCAGGCAGGGTTCCGGCGAGATGAAGCGGGAGTTTTCCGGGAATGGGAAGCGCGGTGATGGTCAGACCGCTTGGTGCGTTGCCGGGAAGCAGCAGTGGTTGATCCTCCGCGTGAAATTCCAATGGATGCCATGTCATCTGACCGGGTGTGCGATTTAGC
>DAISKX010000442.1:0-4064 GCA_036820725.1 Nitrospiraceae bacterium | reverse complement strand
TCTCGTCGTGCTGCCCGTTTTGTATGAAGTGGTGCATCGACGGGACGAGCCACCGGCTTCCGACACAAAGGAACAGGAAACCTAGCGGATAGATAGGATGAGTTGGTAGGATAAAGCGGTGGATGAACCGGTAGGTTGAAAAGGAGTGTGCCAATGCTGACGCGATCTATAATCGTTGCCCTCTGCGCACCGGTATTGTTCGGTTTCGTTCTGCCATCTTCCGCCGACATGAGCAGGAGGTCTGATGGTTCGGCCAGGCTCGTGCAGATACCGTACGAAGGACCGCCACCGAAGGCTCAACCGGTTCCCGATGTGTCCGTGCCTCAGAATACTCTGCCGCTTACGCCCGAGGAGCTTCAGCGGGCCGAAGCCCTGCTGCCCCTTCTCGAAGGGAAACAGGAATTCTGGGCCATGGGAGAGTTCGTCCACTTGGGGGAACCCGTCGTCCCAGTCGTCACGAAGGCGCTGACCATGCCCGGCCCTCGCATCCGGTACAATGCCATCGAGACGCTTTCCATGCTGAAATCGCCGGCCGCCGTGCCGGCCTTGATCGAGGCAGCCAAACAGGTCAATGAATTGCCTCGTATTCGCGAGCATGCCTTGCGAGTGGCGATTCGTCTCGATCCCGGAGCGGCTCCCAGCGCGATCGAAGTCATGGCGAAAGATGCCAATTCGGTCATTCGGAAATCCGCGGCGTTCGAAGCCCGATATGTTCGGAACAAGGAAGTGATCCAACCGCTCATCGATCTGGTATCGGACGACGAAAAGTATGTCGCCATCTCCGCATTGCAATCACTGTGGATGTTGACCCGTCACGAGACGGAATTCCATGATTGGGAGAACTCCAGTAAACAGGACCGCCAGAGTTGGGTTCAGGAATGGACGGACTGGTGGAGCGGCGCGAAGGATTCTTTCGAAATTCCGGAGGTGAAACGGCGCCGTTCGATGTGAAGGGCGCAGGAGTCCTCCGATATGTTGCGGCGCGGAGGGAGGCTGTGCTACATACAGCTAGGGTCGTTCCGAGTGCAGCCCGAAAGGGTTGATACTGAGGTCTCTTCATGGCTTTGCTTACAGTGATTAAACTAGGACATCCTGTTCTCAGGCAGCAGGCATTGCCCATTGACCTGTCCGAAATCAATAAAGCCGCATTTCAACAGCTTGTCGATGACATGTTCGAGACAATGTATGATGAACCCGGCATCGGGCTCGCTGCGCCACAGGTCGGTCGCTCGCAACAGCTTGTCGTCATGGATTGTCCGGGAGAGGGTGGTTTTCCGGCCACGGCCTTGATCAATCCGCACATTGCGTTTTACGGGCCCGAGCAGACGGAATCCTGGGAAGGTTGCCTGAGTGTCGACGGATTGCGTGGAAAAGTCACCCGCCCGTCCCTCGTCCGTGTCCAGGCCTTGGATCGTCACGGGAAGCCGTTGGATTTTGAAGCGGCCGGCCTCTATGCTGTGTGCATCCAGCATGAACTGGATCATTTGATGGGGAAAGTGTTTCTCGACCGAATGACCGATATGTCCACGCTGACTCAGCTCGAGGAATTCGAAAAGTTTTGGCAAAAACAACCTGCCAGCGTGATCTAACAGCCGTGCCCGCCGAGCTACCGTGAAATCCCTCCTGCGCGTTGTATCCTATCTGAAACCGTATCAAGGCCTGGCATTGGTCACGCTGCTGTTCGCCGCCCTTGCGACGGGTTTGGAATTGATCCCCCCCTATTTCTTGAAGGTCGTGATCGACGATGTGATCGAAGCGCATCGGCCGGACTTGCTCCCGTGGGTGCTGGGGGCGCTGGCGACTTCCTATCTGCTCCGGACCGTGTGCAGCAGCTTGCGCGTGCGCTTCAACAATTCTCTTGAACAACAGGCGGTCCATACGCTCCGGACTGAGGTGTTCGCCGCCTTGCAACGGTTGTCGCTGAGTTATTTTGAGAACCGCTCGACCGGAGAGATCATGACTCGCGTGACCAGCGATACTGAGCATGTGGAACGCATTTTCGTGGATGGTCTGGAGGGACTTCTGACGGCATCACTGACGCTGGCCGGCATTACGATCACCCTGTTTCTGCTGAACTGGAAACTCGCGCTTCTGTCCATGCTGCCCATTCCGCTTCTGATCGTCTCCGCAAGCTGGTTTACGAAACGTGTCCATGGGTATTATCACGATATCCGAAAAAACGGCGCCAGTCTGAATGCCTATCTCCAGGATGCCCTATCGGGCATCAAAGAGACCATCGGTTTTAACCAGCATGACTACGAGCAATCCCGGTTCGAGCGGCTCAGCGAGGAGTACAGCACGAGCAATCTCCGCGCGATGTATCTGTGGTCGATCTACTGGCCGGGCATGGTGTTCATCGGCAGTCTCGGCACGCTATTAATCATCTGGTATGGGGCAGCGGAAGTGCTGGCAGGGGAGCTGAGCGTCGGACAACTCGTGATGTTTTTGTCCTACCTGGCTTTGTTCTACACGCCGATCAATCAAATTCATTCCCTGAACCACATGCTGCAGCACGCCTTGGCGGCGAGTGAGCGGGTGTTCGAGATTCTCGACACACGCCCAGACGTGCAGGATCGCCCCGGCGTCGTGGTTCCGGTTCGTCGGCTGGAAGGGAACGTCGAGTTTCGGCAGGTGTCGTTCGAGTACCGCGCTGGGCTTCCGATCTTGTCAGATGTCAACTTGACGGTGATGTCCGGCCAACGGATTGCCTTGGTCGGACCGAGTGGAGCCGGGAAAAGCTCGCTGCTGAAGTTATTGATGCGCTTTTACGATGTGCAAGCGGGGGAAGTCCTGTTGGACGGATATGACGTGCGGGATCTTCCGCTGGACTTCCTGAGAAGTCAGATCGGACTTGTGCAGCAGGAACCGTTTCTATTTAATGGAACCGTGAGAGAAAACATACTCTACAGCGACAGACAAGCCGACTCGCTTCGTGTCGAAGCCGCGGCCCGGGCTGCACGCGCCCACGATTTTATTATGAACCTGCCCGAGGGATACGATAGCTGGATCGGTGAACGAGGCGTCAAACTGTCTGTCGGCCAGAAGCAACGCTTGTCCATTGCCAGAGTCTTGCTCAAGGATCCTCCCATTGTGATCTTTGATGAAGCGACGTCGAATGTCGATACCGAAACGGAAGTCAAGATTCGGGAGGCGGTCCATGACTTGACGTCGGGACGAACGACGTTCATCATCGCGCACCGGTTGGCCACCTTGCACGACGTCGATCGGATCGTCGTGGTTCACCATGGGCGGATCGTCGAAGAAGGCGCGCACGAAGATCTCATGCGACGTGGAGGACTCTACGCCGGACTCTACGATGCACAGTTCCAGATATGACATGCGGCACCCACAGTGTGGTAGCCTGCCTTAGGGCAGAGCGCTCCATTTCTAAAAGACAATAAGAGACGTACATGGTCTTGCTATACGAAAACGATCCATTGGACTCGGAAGAGGCGCGCGGACATTTCTACCACGTCTGTTTAGGACGAATCGACCGGAATGAACTCGAGATTCCACCTGACGATCACCCGTATGAGTGTCCACGATGCGGAGTAGACCTCGAGCGAGAGGATTTTTGGGTGGCACAGCTGAAGGGGTCGGTGTAGACTCGGCCGCCTGTTATTTCCGACTATGACCGGAGGGGAGTGAGAACCATCCGAGACCCGGGCGAAGCAAGGACTTGCTGGTCTCGGGTGGACCAACACATATCGTCAGGATGGCTTAGAAAGCCTGCCCCAGCCAGACGAAGGTGGCAGGCGCTATTCGAATTAGAATTTTGCTCAAAAGGGTGGGAACTATGGCGGGAAGTATCGGACGAAAAACTGTCTCGGTCATGCGGGGATTCATGATGCTCTGTGAGACCTGCTACGACCAGGTCATCACGGAAAAACTGGTCGATGGCCGTAACTATGTGGCGGACCACGAAGCGCTGTTCGACACCATTTGTCCCGGGTGCATCGATATCAATCGCCCGCTCATCGACGACATGCTAGGCAGTTCAGAATAGTCGAGTCTGCCCTGTCACGCGCCGAAGATTCTACCGACAGGTCTTGCCGTCAAAGTAC
>DAISKX010000441.1:0-4064 GCA_036820725.1 Nitrospiraceae bacterium | reverse complement strand
GGGTATTGGGCAACAACATCAGAGCGGCTGCCAATGTCACGTTTAGTCTGCTGTGCGGAGCGGCCTGTCTGTGGCTCTTCGGTTGTTTCATGCTCTTTTCAGCCGCTGATGGCAGGGAAGCCCTGCTGTGGGAAAGAATCATCTACTGTGGCGTAGTCTTCATTCCCGCGTTAGCCTACCATTTCGCCCAAAGCCTGCTGGGTGTGGGTTTTCGTGATCGACTTATTGTCTGGAACTATGTCGTCAGTACGGCATTCCTGATACTTTCTTTCAGCAATTTGCTGGTAGATGGTTACTACACGTACTACTGGGGGCGATATCCAAAAGCCGGTATTCTTCATCCTTTGTTCGTGGTCTATCTGGCCGCCGGCGCCTCGGCGAGCCTGTATCGGTTGCATCAAGGATATCAGGCGAGCCTTGGCTCCTCACCTCTCATTTCCGCACAGCTCAAATATACCCTTGTCGCACTGTTTCTGGGGTTCACTGCCTCCATCGATTTTCTTCAAACCTACGGCGTCGGATTTTATCCCCTCGGATACCTCTTTGCAGGGTTGTGCGTGACCGTTGTGGCTTACACAATGGCGAAATATGAGTTGATGGATGTCTCGCTTGTTCCCAGTCGGCCGAAAGTCGTTCTTTCGGTGAAACTGCTGGCCTTGATTCCAGCGTATTTGGTCATCTTGCTCATCATTCGAATCTTCACGGGGAACCTCCATTACTTATTGGCCGGGGTACTCTTCGCGTTGTTTGTTGTGATAGCCGGACTCTTATCCAATCTTCAAAAAGGAGTGGAACGGGCCATTGGCCAAACGCTGTTTCGAGAACGGTACGATGCATATGACACACTGGTCCAGTTCTCTAAATCCCTGGTGTCTATCCTTGAACTGAAATCCCTGACCAAAGAGATTGTTCAGACTTTGGCGAGGGTGATGAATATCAAGAGCGCCTCCGTCTATGTCCTGGATAAGGAGCAAGGTGTCTACTCTATAGCGGCTTCCTATGGCGCAGGAGGGAAAGACCGCACAGCCGTTTTTGTAAAAGTGGATTGCCAATTACCACGTGAGTTGATCCGAGCAGAAACCGCGTTGGTTCTGGAAGAACTGGCCTACGATGCGAAGGATGAGACAAGTGGACGAGTCCTGGACGCCCTGAGATCCCTCGACGCGGAGGTGTGTATCCCTCTCCTTAATAAAGATCGACTCGTAGGATTCTGCAATCTTGGCCAGCGTGCCAATCAAGGTATGTACTCTACAGAAGAGCTTGGGCTCTTGCGCACATTGGCACAGCATGCCGCGATTGCGATCGATAACGCATTGCTCTATGAGGACCTGCGTCGTTCTCAGTTGCTCATGCGGAGGACAGACCGGTTGCGCTCGCTCGAAACCATGGCCGGAGGGTTTGCGCATGAGATCCGGAATCCGCTCACGTCAATCAAGACGTTCATTCAGCTCGCCCCTGAACGGCGGGATGATGTCGAGTTTATGGAGCAGTTTAGTCAGGTGGTATGCGACGACGTCGAGCGGATTGAACGGTTAATTCATGAGATCCTGGACTATGCGCGGTATATGACGCCAAAACTGACGCAGGAGAATCTCAACGATGTGGTCTCGTCGTGTTTGTACTTTATAGAGGTCAAGGCGAGCAGCAAGTCGATCGCTATTCTGAAGGATCTGGAAGGTGATTTGCCGTCGGTGAAATTGGACCGTCAACAGATCAAGCAGGTCCTGCTCAATCTTTTTATTAATGCGATGGAAGCCATTGATGATGGAAATGGACGCTTGTCCGTGAAAACTCACAAATTGATCAAGCTCGTCAACGATCCATGGGTGCAGATCGAAATCCAGGACAGTGGCCCAGGAATTTCACCCAAAGATCTTGAGCATATCTTCGATCCATTCTACACGACCAAGCATGCAAGCGGAGAACGTGAAGGAACGGGCCTGGGTCTGACTATTGCCCATCAGATCATCCAGGAACACGGGGGATATATTGAGGTCTCAAGCGAAATAGGCCGTGGCACTACGTTTTTCGTCAATCTGCCCGTGAATCCTCCCCTCGATGATTGGCAGGCGGCGCAATCCAACTTTGATGACGGGAGGAAACCCTTTACTGCTTTAGTTGCTAAGCCCAACATTGGTGCACACGGAGAATTTGAGGATAGATCTCCGTCCGCCTCAGCCCCGCCAAGGTAGCTCACTGCACTAGAGGCATCCGCCGTCGGTTATCCCAGGCCGAGCACAGCGGCGGCAACTCTAAAATCGAGATTGGCCCTGATCGCGATCGTCTGAATGGCATTCCCATGCATGGGGAAAGCCTGCTTTCTGAACTCAGACGCAATGGAAGCACGTCGGCGTAAGCGCCATGAAAAACTTGAAAGTCTAACCGTTGTTCAGCAGGGGAGGTCTATCGACTCATCCCTCCAAATCTATTGAAAATGGATCCTCATCGTCGGAGAACGAAAGGACCCGACGCCTGGAGAAACTCCGACTAGAATCCGGAAGGTTCGATTACTCGCCGTCTTGTCGCTCGGGGAAATTTAGCCCTGCATGCTGCGAGATCATCTCAATAAGGCGGTTCTCGACCCAATAGTTATCTTCAGTGCTTTGGTGACGCTGAAAGAAACCGCAATGACCACCGTAACGGGTTATCATGAGTTCGATAAACGGATTGCGTGTGATGTTGGACGTACTGAACATCGACGAAGGAATGAAGGGGTCGTCCTGCGTCGTGATAATAACAGTTGGAATTCGAATATCGGCGAGCACGTGACGAGCACCGGAGACATCGTAGTAGTGTGATGCACTGGTGTAGCCTCCGTCCGGGGCGGTGTAGTGGTGATCGAGTTCACGGATCGTGTGAATGGATTCCAGGGTTGTGATGTCCCATTTGCCAGGAAAGATGGCGGCCTTCCGCTTAATTCGCGCTCTTAACCGTGTAAAGAAGTAATCATGATACAAACGGTTGCCGCGATGCTCGAGAGCCAGGATGCACTGTGCAGGGTCGATGTTGGGGCAGACGGCGTATATGTTACGCACGACCGAGAGGTGATTTTTCACCTCGCCGGCCATTTTTAACACCAGGTTTCCCCCCATTGAATATCCGATGATCGAGATGGAGTCGAGCCGATCTGTGGACGCCAATTCGGTCACCACAACACGGACATCGTCGCTCATCCCGCAGTTATAGAGAGACGGGGCCAAGTGTTCGGTCCCGCCACAGGTTCGCTGATTGATCCTGAGTACGTTAAATCCGGCCCTCCAGGCTTTTGCCGCGAGACCATGCATATAAGGTGAATCACTACAACCTTCGAGACCGTGGACCAAAAGGACAGTATGACAATTCCTCCGTTCTCGTTGCCAATGACACAGGGCCAGCATCTGAGTTTCCGGAGCTACCGTGAAGAGACGACGGTCGACGGGGATACCTCGAAGCAACTTCCCCCGTGGATAGAAGCGAGACACGATAGTCATCGCATGTGCGTTGTGGAGTAAGGGATGAGGAATGAAGGGTGGGAAACGTTGGCCTACCGTCATCTGAATAGTTTACCAAAAGAGACTTGCCAACATCCTGACCAAGCCAAAAGGAAGTGCTGTAGGGGTGCTTGATGAGACGATCTGCTAGTTCCGACGTGAGAGAGGTGTGAACTGCCATTCTGCATCGTGGATGATGTAACTGAATGGGGTGCGCTTGGTCGTTAGCAGGGTAGCTGGATAGGCCGGGTCTGTTGCTGAATCGGAACAAGACCGTTTTGTTTCTGAAGGAATTGAGCGGTGGCCCGAAGTACCCCATTCCTACAACCTTCAGCGTGAATTCCATCGCGGGAGTGGCCGCATCATAAACCGAATGATAGCTCCTTAGTGGTAACTTTGGGCCGGGGTGGCGACTCTCTGACTGGAGCGGGATAGGAATTCCGTGAGGAGATTCGGAAGAATATCCGACTTACGGAGGCATTGCAGTTCATCAGAATGGATTGATTACGAGGTACCTCGGCCGATTGGTCTTAACAGAACCGTTCCGGAGGTGACCTTCCCCCAATTCCGTGGACACCCGGCTACGCCACAGCC
>DAISKX010000440.1:0-4069 GCA_036820725.1 Nitrospiraceae bacterium | reverse complement strand
CTCCATCCCGATGATCGCGAGCCCGTGTACAAGGTTTTTGCCAGTGCCAACTCCCGCCGGGAACCGTTTCGGCTCGAGTTTCGCCTGATACGCCACGATGGGGTCGCGTGCTGGGCGCTCGTGGCTGCCGCCCCACGCCTGGCGCCGGATGGGCAGTTTCTCGGGTTCATCGGATCGGTGCTCGACATTGCCGAACGCAAGCAAGTCGAGGAGGCCTTGCGCCAGAGCGAGGAGCGATTTCGAATCGCGACGCAGACCGGTAAAGTCGGCGTGTGGGATTGGGATATTGTCGCGAATCGAATTCTGTGGACCGATTCTTTGTACGGGATTCACGGTGTGTCGCCGGATGCATTTCCCGCCACGGTGGAAGGCTTCACCGCGTTGATTCATCCCGACGATCGGGAGAGGGTCACCCGAGCGGTGGAGCACTCTCTGCGAGACGATGTTCCCTATGAGCTGGAATTTCGCGCCGCCCGATCGAATGGGGACGTGATCTGGCTCTTTACGAATGCAGTCGTATTGCGCGACGGCGGAAAGCCGGTCCGGATGTTGGGTGCCACATTGGATATCACCCGGCGTAAACGCGCGGAAGCGGCTCTGCGTGAAAGTGAAGCGCACTATCGAACCCTGATGGAGCAGGCCCACGATAGTATTTTTGTCTGTGACGGCGATGGACGGTTCTTGATGGCGAATTCTGCCGGCTCCCGACTGTTGGGCTACTCCCTTGAGGAGTTGCTGCACGTGCGGGTCCGGGAGACCTATCTGGAGAGCGAAGTCGATGTGTCGGACCGGCGGCTGCATGAAGTCACGGCGGGTCATTCGTTGCGGTTCGAGCGCACCATGGTGCGGAAGGATCGGTCGACCTTCGAGGCGGACATCAGTCTGACGAAATTGCCGAACGGGCAAGTGTACGCGATGGTCCGCGATATTACGGATCGAAAACGCGCCGAGGACGCCATTCGCACGCGCACCGAGCACATGCGGCTGCTGTCCGAGGCCCTTGCGCAGTTGTTGAACGCGCGCGATCCGGAAACCATCGTGCGCGAATTATTTCCGAAAGTGGCGGCTCATCTGAGTATCGATACCTATGTGAACTTCATGGTGGACGAAACAGGTCAGGCGTTGCGCTTGCATTCCTGCGCAGGCATCCCCGACGAGGTGGTCCGATCCGTCGGGCATCTCGAGTTCGGGCAGGCGATTAGCGGGACGGTCGCTCAGCTTCGCGAGCCTATCATCGCGAACGACATTCAGCACTCCGGCTACGAGAATGCCGCGTTGGTACGAAGTTTCGGCATTCAGTCCTATGTGTGTAATCCGCTGATCGCGGGCGGACGCTTGCTGGGCACCTTGTCCTTTGCCAGTCGAACCCGTCCGTCATTTGACCACGATGAGATCGAGTTTCTGCGCGTCATTTCTCAATATACCGCCGTGGCATTGGATCGGCTCCATACGACCAAGGCGCTCAGTGAGCATAGCCGCTCGCTGGAAATTCTGCATCGCGTCGGCAGCACCCTGGCCGCTGAATTGGACCTGAATACGGTCGTGCAGGCGGTCACCGATGCCGGGCGTGAGGTAAGCGGCGCCGACTTCGGAGCCTTCTTCTATAATCTGAAGAACGAACGGGGTGAATCGTATACGCTCTACACGCTCTCCGGCGTGCCGCGAGAAGCCTTCGAGAAATTTCCGATGCCGCGGAACACCGTCCTGTTTGGGGCCACGTTCAGGGGAGAAGGAGTGATCCGGATCGACGATGTGTTGGCGGATCCGCGATATGGGCACAGCGAGCCTTACCGTGGCATGCCGAAAGGTCATCTGCCCGTCCGGAGTTACCTGGCGGTCCCCGTTGCTTCCCGCTCGGGCGAGGTCCTCGGCGGGTTGTTCTTCGGCCATGCCGAACCGGGCGTGTTCACGGAAGAAGCGGAAAAGATTCTCGTGGGGATCGCCGCTCAGGCATCGATCGCGATCGACAATGCCAACTTGTACAAGGCCGTTCAAAAGGAGTTGGCGGAACACAAGCGAATTGAAGAGGCGTTGCGTGAGAGCGAGGAAAAGTTCCGTACCATGGCGGATAACATCGCGCAGTTCGCCTGGATGGCTGATGAGCAAGGGTGGATATTCTGGTACAACCGGCGCTGGTTCGAATACACAGGCACGACTCTTGATGAAATGGAAGGGTGGGGTTGGAAAAAGGTGCACCACCCGGATCATGTCGACAGGGTGGTCAAAAAAATTCGTCTGTGCTTTGAGACGGGTGAATTTTGGGAGGATACTTTTCCCTTGCGAGGACACGACGGACACTATCGCTGGTTCCTTTCGCGGGCCGTCCCGATCCGCGATGCCAATGGGAAGGTTTTGCGTTGGTTCGGCACGAATACCGACGTGACCGCGCAGCGGGAAGCCGAGACGGCGCTTCGCCAGAGCGAAGGGTTGTATCGGGCCATCGGCGAGTCGAATGATTATGGCATCTGGGTCTGTGACGCGGAGGGACGAAACACCTACGCCAGCGAATCATTTTTGAGATTGGTCGGCTTGACGCAGGAAGAGTGTTCGGAGTTCGGTTGGGGTCGGGTGCTCCACCCCGATGATGTCGAACGGACGATATCGGCATGGAAGGAATGTGTGCAGGCGGGCAGTGTCTGGGACTGTGAACATCGTTTCCGGGGCGTTGACGGGCACTACCATCCTATCCTTGCGCGCGGCGTGCCCGTGCGTGACGCGAACGGACTCATCCTCGGCTGGGCAGGAATCAATCTGGATATCAGTGGTTTGAAGCAAGCTCAAGAGGACCTGCGTGAAAAAAGCGTCCGGCTGCTGATCGCGCTGGGCGCTTCCCACACAGGGACGTTCCAATGGAACCTCCGGACGGACGAAGTGACGTGGGATGAGCCGCTGGATCAGTTGTTCGGTCTCTCGTCCGGGCAGACGACCCGATCACTCGAACAATTCCTGGACATGATCCATCCAGCCGATCGCGACGCGATCTGCCGCGCCTGCGAGCATTGCCGGAACGAGGGCGGGGACTTCGAGGCGGAGTTTCGGGTCGTCTGGCCGGACGGCACGGTTCGATGGCTCTATGATCGAGGCAAGACTATTTTCCTGGGGGACGACGGCCGGCCGGAATACATGACCGGCGCCTGTGTGGACATCACGGAACGCAAGCAGGCCGAAGAGCAACTGCGCGAATTGACGGTGAAACTGGAGCAACGGGTCAAGGACCGAACCGACGAGTTGACGCGCTCGCAGGAGCGCTTGCGTGCGCTCGCCACCGAAGTGACATTGACGGAACAACGGGAGCGCCGGCGGATTGCTTCCGAGCTCCACGATTATCTGGCTCAATTGCTCGTGGTGAGCCGCATGAAATTGACGCAAGGTCGAAAGCGAAACCGGGATGACCAACAGGAAGTCTGGTTGAAGGAACTCGACCAACTGCTGGGTCAGTCCCTGACCTACACGCGCTCATTAGTCGCGCAACTGAGTCCGCCGGTCTTGCACGAGTTCGGCTTGGTGAAAGCGTTCCACTGGTTGGCCGAGACCATGCAACACCAGGGGCTGTCAGTCGATGTGCAGGCTCAGGACCTCTTTCTGACCCTTCCCGAAGACAAGGCCGTGTTGCTCTATCAGTCGGTGCGGGAGCTGCTTTTCAACGTCGTCAAGCATGCGGATGCCGATCGCGCGTCGGTTTCCGTTCAGGTGATGCCGGAGCATGAATTGCGTATCACGGTGACGGACCAGGGACAAGGGTTCGATCTCGCTGCGACGATGACCACGGAGCCGCTCTCAACCGGTTATGGATTGTTCAGCATTCGCGAGCGCATGGCGGTCATGGGCGGGACGCTCACGGTGACATCTGCGCCGGGGCAGGGAACGAGCGCCATGATTGCGATTCCCTACAGGCAAGTGGTTGAGACCGTAAGCCTTGCTCCTGCTTCCGACATTCAGACGGACGTTCGAACCGGACCGCCGGCTGGTCACTCGCAGGGCAAAACAGGCGTCGTTCGGGTCCTGCTCGTCGACGACCATGCGATGGTGCGACAGGGGTTGCGCAGCATTCTCGACTCGTATGACGATA
>DAISKX010000439.1:0-4074 GCA_036820725.1 Nitrospiraceae bacterium | reverse complement strand
TGTCTTTTGTTTGTGAACGCCTGTGAGCCGGTCGTGTCCCGTGAGCGCCCAGTGTCTCATGTTGGAGTAGAAGCCTTCATGAATAATGCTGACTACATGCGCAAGCGGTCAAAGTCTTTGACGTCCTTCTTGATATAGTCCCGCAAGCGACTGATGATCCGTGCTTCCACCTGCCGGGTCCGTTCTTTGGTGATCCCGTATTTCGCACCCATATCTTCCAGCGTGAGCGGTGTCTCGGACAGAATGCGGTTGCGCAGAATATCTTCCTCGCGCTCATCAAGGGTCTTGATGAACTCCGCCAGCTTTTGTCGGAACAGTGTCTTGAGTTGCGTGTCGGCCAACTGTTCGTCGGCGGGAGTTTCCTGCGCCGGCAGAATATCCATCAATGTCCCGTCTTGCTCTTCGCCGATCGGTTGATCCAGGGATAGCTCCCAATTCCCCAAGCGCTGATCCATTTCGACGACATCGCGCTCCCGCACGTTTAATCGGTCGGCCAGGAGCTTCGTATCAGGGACAAAACCCTCGCGCTCCAGCTTGGCCTTTTCTTTCTTGAGGTTATAGAAGAGTTTTCGCTGGTCCTGCGTCGTCCCGACTTTGACCAGACGATAAGTATTGAGCAGATATCGGAGAATATAGGCTCGTGCCCACCATGCGGCATACGCGTAGAATCGCACGTTCTTCGTCGGATCGAACTTCTTGATCGCCTGGAGGAGGCCGATGTTGCCTTCTTGAATGAGGTCCATATGGTCGGCGCCCGTGTGCAGGTACTCCGCCGCAATGGCGACTGACACGCGGAGGTTCGCCAGGATCACTTTCATGGCGGCGTCACGATTACCGTGGACCTGATATTCCTTGAACAGTAGCAGTTCTTCTTCCTTGGAAAGATAGGGGTATCTGCGCACCTCCATCAGGTATTGCTGAAGCGCGGTGACCGGAACGAGCGAGGTCGACACCGGGGTCGGCTCGTCATTGTGAGAGGCAGCAGATGTCGGCGGAAGCGGCATGGACTGGTCAAGGGCCACTTCCTCGGTCGGATCGATCATGTCCGGTTCGACCGTATCATGAGCCGGTTCCTGTTCGGACACGTTGGCGGAAGTGGATTTACGTTTGGCCATCGGGCGGTTGGTCTTGCTCATTCGTAGGAATATAACAGATGCGGAGCGCTGTACAAGAGCACAGACAGTCGTTCACTTGCGCCGATGAAACAGTGACTCGTATAGTGGGCACTATAATTCGCAGAAATAGAGCGTGCCTGAGCAGGAACCCAGAGCGGAACACATGATATCCCTCGTGAAAGCCGTTCGGAGTGGCCATTGGCCATCTCTTCTCGGAGCATGGCTCCATTTCGAAGTCAGTTTCATGGTATGGCTCCTGATTGGTGCGCTGGGAGTGTCGATATCTGAGGACTTCGGATTGACAGCCACTCAGAAAGGCTTTCTGGTGGCCGTCCCGCTTTTAGGAGGGGCACTGTTACGGATCGTGGTGGGGTTGTGCAGCGACCAATATGGCACGAAGAACACAGGTACGGTGCTCCTGCTGTGCGAACTGGTTGCGGTGACATGGGGATGGCAAGGAGCGACCAGTTACGGGCAAATCCTTGGGGCCGGGTTGCTGCTAGGAATGGCCGGGGCAAGTTTTGCAGTCGCGCTGCCGATCGCAAGCTATGCGTATCCCCCGAGACATCAGGGATTGGCAATGGGAATCGCAGCGGCCGGCAACAGCGGAACGGTTCTGGCGATGCTATTTGCCCCCAGACTGGGAGAAATTGTCGGTTGGCATGGCGTGTTCGGACTCGTCCTCATTCCTCTGATCCTGACGTTGCTCCTGTTCATTGCACTGGTGCAACCGAATCGTGGTGTGTCACGTCAGGAACAGAAGCAGTCGTGGTGGGATACAACGGTTGCATCGGTCACCCAAACCTCAATGTACTGGGTCAGTTTTCTCTATGCGGTGACATTCGGCGGCTTTGTAGGATTCTGCAGCTTTCTGCCCATATTTCTTCACGATCAATACGGTGTCAATTTGGTCGCGGCCGGCACGATCACGGCCGTGTCCGGACTGATCGGGAGCCTGATCCGGCCTGTGGGAGGATATCTAGCCGACCGTTTCGGCGGGCTTATCGTGCTCCGGGCGGTGTTTATCGGAATCGCATTGTGCGTGGGCGCAGTGGGAATTTTGCCGGCTCTCGAGTATGCGGTGCCTTTCACGGTGGCGGGGATCGGCGCGATGGGGTGTGGCAACGGAGCGGTCTTTCAGTTGGTGTCCGCCAAATTCCCAAAGCAAATGGGCATGGCTTCCGGCTTGGTCGGAGCAGCCGGCGGGTTTGGTGGCTTTCTTCTCCCGTTCTGCCTGGGATTTTTGAAGGATCTAACGGGAACATTCCAAACCGGCCTCTGGCTGTTTTCAGCCGCAGCCGTCTTTGCGGCAGTCACGGTCAGGATTGCCCTGCAGCAAGGGACGCCTGTGCTCTGCTCAGATCGAAGCCCTGACGGTTTTTCTGGTTGACAGAAGATTGAATAAACCGGTTATGTGATGCCGCAATCGGGAGTTGTGAGTTCTGAGTGGTGAGTTATAACGGACAGCCTGGTAACCGTCTATTCCAGCGGGAGGTCCCCGCCTGTAAAGGCGGGGGAATCTATCAACCGTTGTCTATGTTCTGAACCCGATCAATGAAAATCTGACACTCAAAATTCAGAATCCAAAACTCAGAACTCAGGATTGCTTTGTATGCCTGCCCCCTTTAATTCTATCGAAGACGCGATCAAGGACATCAAGCGCGGGAAGTTCATCATTCTCGTGGACGACGAAGATCGCGAGAACGAGGGCGACCTCGTGATGGCCGCGGAAAAAGTCACACCGGCCGCGGTGAATTTCATGGCGATGCATGCGCGAGGGTTGATTTGCCTTGCGCTGACGCCGGATCGTGTCGAACAACTGCAGCTCCCGCCTCAGGCCGCAGAAAATACAGCCGCCTTTGGGACAGCCTTTACGGTATCCATCGATGCCCGCAAGGGAATCACGACGGGTATTTCTGCAGCCGATCGGGCGACGACGATTCATGTTGCCATCGATCCCAAAAGCACACCAGCGGATCTCGCCAGGCCCGGACATATTTTTCCGTTGAAAGCACAGAAAGGCGGCGTTCTGCGCCGCGCCGGCCAGACGGAAGGCTCAGTGGATCTGGCCAAGTTGGCCGGGCTCTATCCGGCAGGAGTGATCTGCGAAATTATGAACCAAGATGGCACGATGGCGAGAGTGCCGGAATTGTCCAAGTTTGCCAGAGCACACAAATTGAAGATCGTGACCATCAAGGCCCTGATCGAATACCGCATGCAGCGCGAAACGTTCGTGAAGCGGGCGGCAAGTGCCAGACTGCCGACGGCATTTGGTGATTTCGAAGCCGTCGCGTTCGAAAATGAGGTCGATGGAGCGACGCATATTGCGCTCGTAAAGGGTCGAGTGGACGCCGGCGGGCCCACTCTTGTGCGAGTCCACTCCGGCTGTCTGACGGGGGATGCACTCTGCTCGCTACGATGTGAGTGCCGCGATCAGCTTCTGCGGGCCATGGAGATCATTCAGAAAGATGGCCGGGGTGTGCTGCTATACCTCAATCAGGAAGGCAGGGGTATCGGCCTGCTGAACAAAATTAGAGCCTATGGGCTTCAGGACAAGGGTAGCGATACGGTGGAGGCGAATCTCAAGCTCGGATTCAAAGCCGACCTGCGAGACTATGGAGTCGGCGCGCAGATTCTCGTGAATCTCGGGTTGCATCAGATTCGGCTGATTACGAATAACCCGCGCAAGATTGTTGGAATCGAAGGGTATGGATTAAAAGTCATTGAACGCGTGCCGATCGAGATTGCCCCGCGCGCAGCGAATGAACGGTATCTGCGGACCAAGAAGGCAAAGCTGGGGCACATTCTGAAGAAGGTGTGAAAGGGTCTGCGAAGGAGCCTCGTTTGACGCGTGTTAATGAGCCACAGAAGGAAGGTGGCGCAACCAGACGGAGACACTGCCGGCTCACCGTCTCGCCGGCGTGCGCGAGCATGATGCTCGTTATTCCTTGTATCATGA
>DAISKX010000438.1:0-4077 GCA_036820725.1 Nitrospiraceae bacterium | reverse complement strand
GAATACGCGATCTATCACGTCCCGATACTCGTTCATGATACAAGGAATAACGAGCGTCAGGCTTGCGGACGCCGCCGAGATGGTGAGGCGGCCGTGTCCCGGCCCCGTGAGCACCCAGTGCTCTTACAAAGCTGGAAGACCTTTTTGAACATCCTGCTGCTGGGGATCGTCTACCCGCGCCGGTATGAAAATCCGCAAAAAGATTCCGAAGGCCGCGTCCTCCAAGCCGCCTCTTTTCCTCATTGGATACAGTTTTACGGCTCCGGCTCCTGAGGAGTTAAGAATCTGGTTCGACGTGCAGTATGGGGGACCGCTGACTCTCGCGCCCGAAGGCACCACGGGGGTCTGGTCGGCAAAGCACGGCCCCTGGTCTGCTCGTATTAGATTGTCTCTCGCTTCAGATGAACGTGAAGCTGTATCTCAACATACCGTCTGGGACCATCGATCCATTGCAACGGTCTCGATGCTGTCCACAGGGCCAAGCAACCTGATCGATTCGATCTTGCATGCGGCTCGCCTCGCCCGTGGTCTCACCCTCCTCACTCAAGGCACCACACTGGATCTGTCCACCCAAATCTATTCGAACCCTTCCGATTGGAACGATCGTCCATTGACCTATTTCCAGGCAGGAGACCATATCCAGGTGAATCAGGGAGACGCACCTGATCTGCACCATGACTGGTTCTATACTCTGGGAATGACCAAATTTTCCTTGGATGAACTGGAACTGATGCGCCCACGAGGTTTGCCGCATGCTGAGACTATAGAGATCTTGTCGAATGCTGCCGGCGAAGTGGTGAAATCCGGACACAATGCGAAAGTGGGTGCCGGCATAGAGATTCCCGCTCTCGCCCGCACCGTAACCATCGTCAGGCACCGGACTGCCGCACCGGCCGGTCGCATGTTGGCTTTTCGTGAACTATCTCTGTGAGCAAGCCGACGCGATTCGACCAGAATCTCAATACGTTAGCAGTTCATGGGAATGGGCTTAGGTCTTTCGGCCCGTTGACAAGCTTTTTGGAGGCGTGGTACCACGGAAGAGTTTGCGAATTTCGAAGGTTTAACCCTAGAAGGAGGATGCAATGGGAGATGTAGCTCCAGAAATCAAGGTAGGCGACGCTGCGCCGGACTTCACGCTGAAGGATCAGGATCAAAAGGACGTCAAGCTCAGCGACTTTAAGGGAAAGAAGAATGTCGTGCTGGCCTTCTATCCGTTGGATTGGAGTCCTGTCTGTACCGGTGAAAACAAATGTCTGACCGACGATTTCCCAAAATTCGGATCGGCCAATGCCGAGCTCTTCGGCATCAGCACGGACAGCTTCTTCTCCCACAAGGCCTGGGCAGATTCGCTCGAGCTGAAACATCGCTTGTTGGCGGACTTCAATCGGGACGTGGTCAAGAAGTACGGCCTCTACTTCGAGCCGCTGAACTGCGGCAAGCGTGCGACGGTGATCGTCGATAAGAATGGCAAGGTGGCCTACGTCAAAGTGCAGGAGATCAAGACAGCACGTGACGACAAGGACATCCTGGCCGCTCTGCAAAAGCTCAACTAAAGGATTGTGGACTGAGGACTGGGGACTGCGAGGGTTCGGGAATATCCGGGACCTTCGTCCTCAGCACTCAGTCCTCAGAACTGCCGATGGCTGGAACGGTCGAAGACGTCAGCGACGAAAACTACAAGACCTTTACCGAGGCACCTGCCGCGCTCGTTGCCTATGGGCTCGCGACCTGTGAACCCTGCAAGGCCTACGATCCTATTTTGGAGGAAGCTGCGGCCAAATTTCCTCACGTCAAAGTCGGCAAGGCCAAGATGCACGTGCCGGGCCGCTGTAGGGAAATCAAAAAACAACACACGTTCGAAACCTATCCCACGACCCATTTCTTCTCGGACGGCAAGCTTGTCCTGACCCGCGAAGGCAAAGTGGATGCCGCCGAACTCGCCGCACTGATCTCTGACTACCTGGTAAAATAGACTTGTGGTGCGGAGGCGACCTCCCTCGATCACGTGTCCCCACATAACTCCCATCGCCCAGCGCATATTATTCATAGCGGTTCGTGGCGAAATCGCACAGTCGCGTTGGGACACGCCAGCGAATCCACGATTGCAGCAGAAGCGTTCATGAGTAATGCCGGCTAATAGCCGATCCGCTCACTCCGCGAGTGACTGATGGCATCCCTGTCAGACTCGTTTTCTAAAGTACGACCGAGCCACAGCTCTATACCGATAAACGAGCGGATCCGCCTTCGCGCGGTTCTGGTCTCGGTGATCATCTCCGTGTTTTTCTTCGTTCGAATAGTCCTCCTTTCGACTGCCGCTGAGTCGCAAAATCTGATACTGGAGAACACCCCCCACCAAGACCGCCACCGGACCGAACGCATCGGCAAAGATGGGGTTCCTCTCATTCGCATTCCAGAAGGTGAGTTCGTCATGGGGAGTCACGCCGGGCAGGAGGATGAACGGCCGGCTCATCATGTCTACCTGGATGCCTTTTACATCGACAAGTATGAAGTGACCGTGGAACGATACGTCACCTTCATGAATGAACAAAAACCTGAGCGTCCTTTCAAGTGGCGCGAGGCAACGAAAGGCAACCAAAGCCGGAAACCTGTCATTGGTATCGATTGGTACGATGCGAAAGAATACTGCGAGTGGTCCGGCAGGAGGTTGCCCTCCGAAGCAGAGTGGGAAAGAGCCGCTCGAGGCACCGACCAGCGAACCTATCCGTGGGGTGAGGGTACTCCCACCAGAGCACATACGAATGCAGGGCAACGCACATGGAATGGGTACGATTCCTTGACCGCAGTCGGCAGTCATGCTCCTGGCCACAGTCCTGACGGGGTAGCCGATCTTTCGGGAAATGTATGGGAATGGATCGCGGACCGGTATGATCAGCGCTATTACGAAACGAGTCCGCCAAGGAATCCGCTCGGACCGGCAACTGGACCGTTACGTGTGCTCCGGGGCGGCGCATGGAACAACGACGAGGCAACGATCCGTGCTGCCAATCGAGCCGCCTATGCGCCGTCGGCGCGACGAAACGATGTCGGGTTTCGCTGTGCGATGAATGGGGCGACTGCTTCACACCAAGCCCCACCATGAGAGCGGAGGCGGGTCACGCCTCAAATGCGGTGTGTCGGCAGTTTCAGTGTACTGTCTGAGGTGAGACGTCACGCAGACCGCAAACGAATCTTGAAAATCACGCGGCGGCTTTTGTCGCGGTTCAACACATTCGCGCCCTCGTAGACGAGATCCTGCCGCCCTCGTCCGCTCGCCGACGTCTTTTGATAGAAGCAGGAGTAGGCCCACGGGACGGCCTCTGCAATGACCTCCAAGCCCTTCGCCATCACACTGAATGACCGGTCCTGGCTCAATTTCAAATTATGGAAATCGGATCCTCGATCGTCGGTATGGCCCTCGATGACCAGCGAGTCGATCTTCTCGCGCAGCGGCCCGCATAGCACCGAGGCATAAGTCGGCATGGAGTCTGCCAGAAACTGTCTTGCAACCTGCGAGAGCGTCCCTTTCCCATATTCGAAGTTCAAGAGTTCTTCCGGCACGACAACCCTGAGCACCATGGGATCGCTTGGATCGGCGTCGAGCGACAGCCGGTACCGATGGAAATGGTCCCGCAACACGGATGTGATATCTTCTTTGATTTCTTGCGCCTGAGACTCGCTCTCGGACGTCTTGGTGACATAGGCGGTAAACAGCAGGATGAAAATCACGGCGAGCGAGGTCATCAGATCCGTCACCCCGACCGTGAGGATCGACGGACCTTCACCGGCCTCGTGGGACAATAAGGTGGTCTTCATCGGATCTGCAGCCTCTTCCTTAGACCGACTCCTTTACGATCGACCATGTGCACCTGTCTTGGCGAACCATCGCAATCCCGACATGGCTCCATCTGGTTCCTCCTGCTCGCCTTCGTCCTGGTCTTCGAGCATCGGATCATAGGACACCTGGCCTCGATACGTCGGAGACAACGACATACGCTCAATGGGTGTTTCATCGGGTGTTTCGACTGTGGCAAGGGACCGAGTGAGTGCCTGAACGGCACTCTTGAGGTCATGGATGGA
>DAISKX010000437.1:0-4083 GCA_036820725.1 Nitrospiraceae bacterium | reverse complement strand
CGCCACCCTGGTATCCGCTCCTCATAGATTTATCGGATAATCCGCAACTAAATGGTGCACCACGGACTGTCAATCGGTTGATAGACGAGGGACAGCACTAAGCGTTCTTCCACAAGTTGCCGATTACCGCCTAATTTCTATACAAAGCCGCCGAAGAGCCCTAAGCTTGAAGCCGTTCCCGGACATGACGATCACTCTCGAAATGAGTGGCGGATTTGCTCATCTTCCTGCACTCAGCAGACCTCTCACCATCGACACAGCACAGATCGAACCACAGGCTCGTACTGAGCTTGAATCCCTAGTGCACCGATCTCGGTTCTTCGACCAGCCTTTGCACGGCCCTACCCCGGCAAAAGGGGCTGCCGACTACCGAACTTACACTATCACTGTGCAGGATGGTCCGCGTGTCTACAGCATTCAGCGGACTGACCCGATCACAGACACCAATCTCGAACAGCTCGTGTCTAGGCTGCGTGTCATGGCCCGCAAAACGACGCCGTGACAACCCGAGCACTTCCGCATGCACATGTAAGAAGGAGACACGTATGAATCATAGACATCGTTACGCGAAGCGAATCTGTGCTTGCGACATTATTCCACCTTATATTCTCGAGTCGATCGCTACGAGGGGAACCGAGACTCAGCGCGCTCTCGCGTTGGAAACTCTGGCACTCGACAGCCGGATCCGGTCGCAGCGTGCGGTGCGGTCGGAAGTGGGATCCGCAGGGGTCCAAACCGCCGGCTCCCCACGCAAGAATCGCTTGGTTTATACTGCCGCCAATGCGACCAACCTGCCTGGAACGCTGATCCGAAGCGAAGGCCAGGGCCCGAGCGGGGATGTGGCGGTCAACGAGGCCTACGACGGCTTCGGCGCCACCTTCGATCTCTATTGGGAGGTCTACGGGCGCAATTCCATCGATAACAATGGCATGGACCTGATCGGAACGGTCCATTACGGAAATCAGTACGACAACGCGTTCTGGGACGGCACGCAAATGGTGTTTGGCGACGGCGACGGAACGATCTTCAACCGTTTTACAATTGCCATCGACGTGATAGGCCACGAGCTGACACATGGCGTGACGGGGGCGACTGCGGCACTCGAATACCATGATCAGCCGGGTGCGCTGAACGAGTCGATTTCGGACGTCTTCGGCTCACTCGTTAAGCAGCGGTCGCTGGGTCAAACCACGGCGCAGGCAGACTGGGTGATTGGTGCTGGTCTCTGGGCTGCAGGCATCAACGGTGTGGCCCTTCGATCAATGAAGGCACCTGGCACCGCCTACGATGATCCATTGATTGGAGTGGACCCGCAGCCCGACCACATGAGTCGTTACGTCAACACCACCAGCGACCAGGGTGGCGTTCACACCAACTCGGGGATTCCGAACAAAGCTTTCTACCTGACAGCAATTGCTATCGGGGGCAATTCGTGGGACGTGGGAGGCAATATCTGGTACCGGACGCTGCTCGATTCGAGGCTTTCCGCAGCCGCCCAGTTCCAGGATTTCGCCGACCTTACCGCCGACAATGCTAACCAAATGTACGGCGCTTCGGTGAGAGTTGCCGTTGTGCAAGCATGGCACGACGTCGGAATTGATGTTGCGGGACTAACAGGTTCAGCGGACGAATTCCTTGACGGAGCGCCCTCTCCAATTCGTTCGCCGTCTCCGCGATGATAGCTTGCCCCTGTTGACACCATGTTGACGTGATCACGGTCGTCTTTGTTCTTTCACGGTCATTCATGTTCGCAACCATGAAAGAGAGCGTATTCGTGGCGAAAAGCGAAACGCTAGATTAGAAAACCTCTGTCCTCTAGTTGGACTTTCGGTAGCTAAAATAGTGTCAGCAGAGGATTCACTCACAGAAAATCTAAGGCCGCGCTTAGAGAGAGATCCGCATGACCGATACGTCAAACGCGCTACTGACTTTGAATCACCTGATCCGAAGATTTGATTTCGTGTCAGATGTTACCGCGGCAATTCCTCGCAAACGAAGCCGTCTCCACCGGCACTCTTCTCTTTACAAACCGGTCAAATGTGAGGAATTGAGCCGCGCCCATCTGCGCGAGCGCGTCGAAACTCAGCCTAGTTTATTTGAAGCGCTGATTGTAAAAAGGCCACTGCAGCCCGCGCGCGCTTCGTGTGACCTCGATTCGAAGCGCCCGAGATTGACTCAATTAAGCGGCCTCTCGCAGTCAAATATGGTGCCGTAGATGCTCTCGTTTCTTAAACGCGGACAAATAGCATTTCTGGCGACAAATTAGCTTGACACCGAGGCTGTCAGCTGCGCAACATCCCGCCCCCTTCAAATCTCAACTGCTCATATGTCTTGCTCCTACTCTAATCCCGCCCGTTGTCTGCTCTTGTGTGTAACTGCCGCAGTCGTTTCTGCAGTGCCTCTGCGACTCGTTGCCCAAACTTTCCCATTTCCGCCTGGCTCAATGAACGACTTTTCCGATGTTATGGTCGAGACGCCTGATACTGCGATGAGCATCGAATCCGACGATCCAATTTTCAGTACGCAGGAACCGAGCGGTGACGAGATTGTTCCGGCCGACCCAACTTACACTCCACCCGCCGCGCCTGATGCACCGGACACCCCTGACACAGGCGGCGCAAATTATGAAGGCCCAGTCGGTGTGACCGGAATTTTCAACGGCAATGTAACTACTGGCTGCTCGTACGACCCGCTTTCGCATTCCGCCCATCGGGTGGTGGACGATATAGTCGTTCCCGGTTCAGTCGGAAAGTATCCGTTAAAGATGACAAGGTACTACAACAGCCGCTCGCAGTATTACGCCTTTGGCGCCATCGGCCTAAGCCCTGGCTGGGCGCATGAATATTCATGGCTCGTCTGGGCTGCCGGTCACAAGCTCGTCTCACCTCACGGCAACGTTTCTGATGATCACTGTGGCCCGCCTGTTGGTGTCTCCGAAGGTTGGGAGGGCCCAAGACCACAGCCTTCGCCAACTCCGTCACCCGGTACCGGTACTTGGCGGCTTGCTGACGGGGGAAGGGTGCACTTCGATGGGTGGCGGGTGACTTGGATCGAAGACCCCTACCGACAGAGGACTAAGATAGCATACGTCCAGAGCGGACCACAGGCAGGCCAGCGCGTTAAGGTCACCGAACCGGGCGGAAGGTGCTTGTGGTTTATTTACGGTACTGAGAACCAGGGGAACGGATGGGGGGATGGGACTTGGCTCTTAACCAGAGTGGAGGCGTATGATGTTGATGGCTCGCCCGGCACGCCGAACCATCCCACAGGAACTCTCATCAACTGGGTCAACTACGCGTACCAAGCATATGATCCTATTGATCCCAACAATCCGGGGAACAGGCGGCAGAAAATGTTGGTACGCGTTGATTACAGCGACGGGACCTCTGCGACGTACGACTATCGAACAGACAACGTTCACGAAGGTGGAGCGACCCACAAGCGGTACCCGCTCCTGAAGCGCTGCGATGATAAGCGGTACAACGGGCCGATGCGCACAATCTATTACGACTATCAGAACCATTTTCCGCATGGCTTCATTGCGGATGAAAAATGTCCTGGTGTCGGTCCTGTCTCCGCCATCTCTCCCAACGGACCAGATACTTTTACTGAAACACGCGGCGACGGCCCCACGCGCTCGTTCACTTACACTCACTTGGGCCACGCTCCCTGTGCGCCAGGTGAGAGCTGCTATTGCGAGGACTACGACTTCAATGATGCTTGGCCTGTCAGGGCTCCCCAGCAGATGCTAAAGAGTTACACAGATTTCCAAGGAAACACCACTCAGCTGGATTACGATCCGCATTGGTATATCAACAAAGTCACCGACGCCAATGATCATGTCACCGACTATACTCGCGGCCCGCCACCGCCGCCCAATGGCAATGGCATTGGACAAATCCTCACGATCACACATCGCCCTGATAACTCTTACATTCAATACACTTACGAGCCCGAAACCTCTCCAGCCTTTCAAGGGCATTACCTGGCGTCCATCAGAGACGAGAACGGCAAGATAACCACACTGCACCGCGACGCGCAGCACCGCATTTATCAAATCGATTATCCGGCAGACGCCAACAC
>DAISKX010000436.1:0-4087 GCA_036820725.1 Nitrospiraceae bacterium | reverse complement strand
AAGGATATTACGGGTGGTCTCCCCCGCGTGGCGGAATTATTCGAGGCCAGGAAGCCGAAGGAACAAGCCGTCATCAGTGAAATCGACGGGGAAATCTCTTACGGCGGATTCGTAAAAGGCATGAGGAAAGTGTTGGTCGACAACAAGATGGGCGATGTGAAGGAGTATTTCATTCCGAAGGGCAAGCATGTGAATGTGCATGAAGGGGACTGGGTTCGCGCCGGAGAGCCGCTCATGGACGGCTCTGCCAACCCGCATGACATTTTGGACGTGCTCGGACCGAAGGAACTCCAAAAATATCTGGTCGACGAAGTGCAGGACGTCTACCGCCTGCAAGGCGTCTCGATCAACGACAAGCACATCGAGATCATTGTGCGGCAGATGCTGCGAAAGGTTCGAATCGAAGATCCGGGAGATACTCAATTCTTACCCGGTAGTCAGGTCAGCAAGTGGGTATTTGAAGAAGAAAACGAGCGCGTGCTTGCGAAAAATGGAAAACCTGCGCTGGGCAAGCCCGTTCTGCTGGGCATCACCAAGGCTGCACTGACAACTGACAGCTTTATTTCGGCGGCGTCGTTCCAGGAAACCACTCGAGTGTTGACAGAAGCCGCGATCAACGGACGAGAGGATAACCTGCTCGGCTTGAAGGAAAACGTGATTGTCGGGCGGTTGATTCCAGCCGGGACGGGATTCGAGGAGTACCGCGATACCTTTGTCATCAGCTCGAAGCCGGAAGGACTGATCGAACACTCAACCCAGCAGCCGGTCGTAGTTGGACAGGGGGTTGAAGCATCCACGCCCGCTACGCAAGACGGGAAGTAATGGGCGATCGACATAAGTTTACTTGACAGGAGTTGATGACGTCTCTATAATCCGACGGCTTTGCTCTGGAACAGTAAACACTCTGGTTTGTAGAAAGAGATACGTTCATGCCGACAATCAATCAGCTCGTTCGCAAAGGGCGAGCGCTCGTAAAGGCGAAGACGAAGAGTCCTGCGCTCAAGCGTTGTCCCCAGAAGCGCGGTGTATGCCTTCGTGTCTACACGACCACCCCGAAAAAGCCTAATTCTGCTTTGCGGAAAGTGGCGCGTGTGCGACTGACGAACGGCATCGAGGTTACTACGTACATTCCCGGCGTTGGTCACAACCTTCAGGAGCACTCGATTGTGTTGGTTCGTGGGGGCCGCGTAAAGGACCTGCCTGGTGTCCGCTACCATATTGTGCGAGGGTCTCTTGATGCCGTCGGTGTTGCTGATAGGAAACAAGGGCGGTCAAAGTACGGCGCAAAGAGGCCGAAGTAAAGAGTGCCGCTGGTTGCCACTCGGGTGAGTGGGTATCGTTCGTCTGTCGCTGCTTGGGTTAATCAATTCGAGATATTGGAGTGACATGCCACGCGGTCAATTTTTTGGACATCGGGAAGCGCTTCCGGATACAAAATATCGCGATAAGCTGATCGGTAAGTTTCTGAACATCCTCATGGAGGATGGAAAGCGAAGTACCGCCGAGCGCATTTGTTACGGAGCCTTTGATCGGATTCACGAGAAAACTGGTGGCGCGGATCCGATGAAGGTGTTTCGTGCTGCGATAGACAATGTGAAGCCTGTTGTGGAGGTAAAGTCTCGCCGCGTTGGTGGTGCTTCCTATCAGGTTCCCGTTGAAATACGTCCGACTCGTCGGGTCTCTCTCGCGCTCAGATGGATTTCGGAATATGCGCGTTCGCGCGGAGGCAAGAGCATGGAGGATAAGCTCGCGGCCGAACTCCTCGACGCGTCGAACAATACAGGGGCATCCGTCAAGAAGCGGGAAGACGTGCATCGTATGGCGGAAGCGAACAAAGCATTCGCTCATTATCGCTGGTAATTTCGTGTCGTGCTGCAGTTGGGCCGTGCTGCGATAGACTCGCGTCAGCCCCTGAATCGCAGCAGTTGGTGTACGGCTTCAGTTGCAGCACGATTGTTTTTTTGAGGGATTATAGTGGCCAGGCAAGCACCGCTCGAACGTACACGCAATATCGGCATCATGGCTCACATTGATGCCGGCAAGACAACGACGACCGAGCGCATTCTGTACTACACGGGGCTGACCCACAAGATGGGTGAGGTGCATGAGGGTGCTGCCACGATGGATTGGATGGAGCAGGAGCGAGAACGCGGGATTACCATTACCGCAGCCGCAACAACCTGTTTCTGGAAAGATCACCGCATTAATATTATCGATACTCCCGGTCACGTAGACTTCACCATCGAGGTTGAGCGATCCCTGCGGGTCCTCGACGGGGCAGTTGCCGTGTTCGATTCCGTGCAAGGAGTCGAACCTCAGTCCGAAACGGTCTGGAGGCAGGCGGACAAGTATCGTGTTCCGCGCATCGCGTTCATGAATAAGATGGATCGTGTCGGGGCCGACTTTTTTGCCAGCGTGCAATCGATCGTTGATCGGCTCGGGGCAAACCCCGTGCCCATTCAAATTCCGATTGGGCGGGAAGGCGAGTTTCGTGGCTCCATCGATCTCGTAAGAATGAAGGCCTTTCTTTACGATGACGAGACTCTGGGCGCCAAGTATAAGGTCGAGGAGATTCCGGCAAATATGCTCGAACAGGCCAAGGAATATCGGGAGAAGATGCTTGAGGCTGTGGCTGAATTCGACGACCACGTCATGGAAAAGTATCTGAATGGTCAGATGTTGACCGAGGAAGAGGTGCAGCGCGTAGTCAGGACCGGGGCTATTGCCATGAAAATCATCCCTGTCCTCTGCGGCTCCGCCTTCAAGAATAAGGGCGTACAGCAATTGCTCGATGCCGTTGTCGATTACCTGCCATCGCCTCTTGATATCCCGGCCGTGCAAGGCATTGATCCGAATACGGGGAAGGAAGTCCTGCGTCGTCCTGCTGATAACGAACCCTTTTCGGCGCTCGCGTTTAAGATCATGTCTGATCCGTTCGCCGGGCAGCTTACCTATTTTCGGGTGTATTCCGGAATGCTCAAGACCGGGTCCTCGGTCTTGAATGTGACGAAGGGGACGAAAGATCGGATAGGTCGCTTGCTGAAAATGCATGCAAACAAGAGAGAGGACATTGACGCGGCCTATGCGGGAGATATTATAGCGGCGGTTGGGCTTAAGGGTGCGACAACGGGGGACACCCTCTCGGAGGAAAAGCAGCCGGTTTTGCTCGAAGTGATGAAATTTCCCGAACCTGTCATTGCAATGGCCATCGAGCCAAAGACCAAGCAGGATCAGGAAAAGATGGGATTTGCATTGCAGAAGCTTGCGCAAGAAGATCCGTCATTCCGGGTGCGAACGGACGAGGAAACATTGCAGACAATCATCGCCGGCATGGGCGAGCTTCACCTGGAAATCATTGTCGACCGCTTGCTCCGTGAATTTAAGGTGGAGGCAAATGTCGGCAAGCCTGAAGTGGCCTTCAGGGAAACGATCAAAAGGAAGGCAGAATCCGAGTCAAAATATATCAAGCAGACCGGCGGTCGCGGGCAATATGGCCACGTGGTGTTGACGGTGGAGCCTTCAGAGGTGGGTAAGGGCCTGGAGTTCGTCAACAAGGTCGTCGGGGGCGCGATTCCAAGGGAATATATTCCGGCCATCGAAAAAGGTGTGAAGGAGCGGATGGAGAGTGGCGTCCTTGCGGGGTTTCCACTTCGTGATGTACGCGTGACGGTGATCGATGGGTCGTATCACGACGTGGATTCCAACGAGATGGCGTTCAAAATTGCCGGCTCCATGGGCTTCGCTGATGCGTGTAAGAAGGCCGATCCTGTGCTCCTCGAGCCCATCATGAAAGTTGAAGTGCTTGTGCCGCAGGAGTTCATGGGAGATGTTATTGGCAATCTGAATGGCAGGCGCGGAAAAATTCAGGGCATGAAAGTGCGTGCGGGCTCTCAGGCGATCGAGGCGACCGTTCCGTTGATGGAGATGTTCGGGTATGCCACGGATCTCCGCTCCCGGACGCAGGGGCGTGCCACCTACAGCATGGAGTTCGACCGGTACGATCAGGTTCCCAAGCAGATTGCGGAAGCCATTATGGCAAAATATCGAGGCGAATGACCTACCGCGATCTACTGAACACGGGGAGAAT
>DAISKX010000435.1:0-4088 GCA_036820725.1 Nitrospiraceae bacterium | reverse complement strand
GGCTGTTCGATCACGTGAAGAGCGGCACACACCGATGATCGTCCACTCGCTGACGCGGAAATCCCTACTGCTCATAATTCTCGACGACCTGCGGCGGGCGAACTTCCGCTTCGTCCGGGTCAAGCCCGACGTCACGAAGGGCACGTCGCTGGCGCAAGAGGTCCCAGCACTGATCCAGTTCGACCTGGATCTGCGCGAGCCGCTTACGATCGGCTTTGGGGAGTGCCCCTTGCTCGTACAATCGGTGTTCCTCTGCGACCAGGTGCTGAATGTAATTGAGGACGGATTGATCCTCGGCGTGATTCTCCACAAGAGCCTCCTCCCATGTGGATGGGATGGGAATGGTCAGAGTGTGATGTTACGCCCACCCCAAACCTCGGTCAACCGACGTGCCCCTGACATGATGACCCGAGCGCAGGTTGCCAGAAGAGAGAGAATGTACGCGATACCGCGTCGCAGCGCGTGGCGGGCCGGCTTTCTGATTCGTCGTTCGTCGCTCGTATCTCGTCTTTCGCAAGCGGTGATCGCCCCGGCTCGCGAGATACGCTTCACGCTTCACGAGAGACATTGTTCCCACCCCATCCCCTCACACAGCGATAGACCAGGCCGACGATAAAAAGTAGAATCGCCGCGTTTCTTCTCTTGCGCCGCAAGGGTTTAACGAACTCAGCAAGCTTCGGAGTGCAAGCCATGGCAATCAGAGATACCTATACCGTCACTGCCCTGCTGGACGTGCACGCAATACAGGCCATCGACGACTGGGCGGAAAGCCGCCCTACACCGTCGTACGAGAGTCGGAGACAAGCGCTTCAGGATTGAGATGCAAGGGCGGCGGCGACGATCGGCTTGGCCCAGTTCGGTGTGTTCGAAAGATCCACTGGAGCGAGAATCTGTCGGTGTTCCATGTGCAGAACCAATTGAGGTGATGGCCTGTGGCCGTCGTTGGGGTCTGCCTCCACGCTATTGTCGAACATCCGCAGGGATGAGAGATGCGGTAGGAGTGTAATGAGGTTGAGCCGGCTGTGTTCATAACGTCGCCGGATATCTTCCTCGGGGATGTCGTGCCCTCCCCTGCCGACTCGGGACTGTACACGTTGGATGTGCAGTTCCGGGCTTGACAGGCCCACGTACCAAACATGAATCGCGATCCCTTGTCCGGCAGCCTGTGCCAGGAGCTGCGTGATCGTGTTTCCGCCGAGGGTCGTCTCGAATACAAAATCGAGGCGCTCCTGGATCGCCCGCTTCAACAATCTCACGCCCTGTTCCCACGCGACGCTATTGGCGTCCTCCTGGCGAAGACCGGGGTTGACTGTCATCAGTTCGCGGGCGGCCTCATCCGGGTTGTAATAGAAACCTTCGAATTCACGAAATGTCGCGCCGGCAATGCTACTTTTGCCTCCGCCATTCACGCCGGCGATCACGTAGAGGCGCGGCGGCTCACGGACGGTCATCTGACGGGTTGAGTGCGAGACTTTTGGCGGGGACGCTTGCGCGACGGCTGGTGCTTTCGGCGGGCGGCCTTGACGGCGGCCAGTCCAAGTTGATTCGGAACGGCATTGAATGCAGCGGCCATGCCCTTTCTGGCCTTCGCAGTCTGCATGCGGGCCAGCAGCGCATCAAATTCTGTACTGAGATCATCGAGCTTTGGAGCGCGATTCTTCGCCAGCCAGATAAACTCGTCATAAGATAGGAGCACGGCTTTCGGCGTATCGTGACGAGTAATGGCGACGGCCCCTCCATGCGTCGCCTTCTCGAGGATTGTCCCAAACTCGTTCTTGACCTTGGTGGCTGCCACGGTCGATAGATCCACCAGTTGGCCCTGACTGTTTCTATATACCAGCTTAGGCATCGTCACCACTCTCCTTTTATGGTCACATTGTACATCAAATGGCCAAACTGTCCATAGTGGCTGATCGTCACGTGCCGCGCACCTCTTTGTTCATCACGCCACGCTTCCTTCTGGAATTCCCGCAGCCACGGTCTCAGGACCGTGGTGCTTTGGTCAGCTCCACTCCCCAGCCAAACCTTGGAGGATAGCTCGCTCCTCGGGTAATGCTCGCACAATCGAGGGCATTTTTTACGAGATGTGAGAGCGCATCACAGAGCGGGCGCTTCATCTCCAGAGAAAAGAGGCAGGTGTCGAGAAACTAGCCGGCGAAGACGATCTGTATCGTATCAGAGAAGGCGACTCTCGAATCATCTGCGCAGTTCGAGACAAAGAATTTGATCGTCCTTGTCGTCAAGATCGGCGACCGCAAGGAAGTCTACCGCTAACCGGTACCTCTGCCAGTCCCTCGTCAGCGAAAGGAGAAAGGGCGTCAGGACTCATTTCACGGCGCGGGTCAACCTTGGTGAATCGTTCCTCGTGAAGCGTATCTCGTTTGGGTGGCTCGCTATTCGTGAAGTGTATCTGGTCGGTGCAGCCCGTCGTTTGTCCCCGGTAGTTCACCCACCCCTATTCGAATCTCCTAAGATTCAATTGCGCCTTAACACCTGAGCATCGAATACTTTCCCGATCGATCCCTTCCAAGCTTGACTCGTTCTACCCTGCCGCATAGGGTGTGACCATTTTGACCAACAGAGGGGCTCGTCGGTCTCATCTGAACCACCATCGTCACATTGCACAGGGAGGGCGGCGTTATGCGATTCGTCAAAGTGAAGGATGAAGAACGTCAAGGTGAGGTTGCGATCAATCTCGACCTCGTCCGAGAAGCTCACTTGGGAGGGGGATTGCTGCACCTGTATTTCGAACGCAGTTCCTCAGCTCAGGATGATATGACCTTTACCGGTGAGAATGCGCAGAAGATCTGGGCCGCGATGGGCTAGCGGTTAACGGGAGAACGAGGGGGGTCTTGCGCCCTGACGTCGGACGAGCAAGTGCGGACTCCAGCAGAGCGAGATCACGCACGCCGTCCTGACCTCCGGTTTCTTCAATCATGCGGTCGTGAATGAAGAGGACTTGCTCCGTGGTGAGATAGATCACTGCTTGGCGAGGACTTCAAGAGCGGGGCGGTATCGTTCGACAAACTCATTCACGAGGTCGGTAAATTTCTTTGTCACTTGCCCCTTTTTCGTTACCCGGCGAACGAGCATAGAAACGGTCCTTCACTGAACGAGATTTTGTTTTCTTCATCGTACGGGTAGCCATAAGTAGCATCATGCCCGAGACCTGATTTGAAGATAATCATCTAGGAGCAAACCGGGCGCGACTCAATTGTCCAGGCAATCCTGATAACACATCGAGCCGGGCAGATTTCTTTTCCCGCCAACCAAATGATAGGATGATGCATGCCTCGCATCACGAGGAGCGACCTTCCTCCCGGCTACCGATATATTCCACATTTCCTCTCCGAGTCAGAAGAGCGCGAGCTGCTCTGCCACCTCCAATCGATTGTGTTCGCCGAGGTCCGCATGCATGGTGTGGTGGCGAAACAACGGGTTGCACACTTGGGATGGATCTATGGTTACGAGTCATGGAAGATCGCGCCGGGCCCTCCTATGCCGGATAGGTTGCAGCCTTTGCGAGAACGGGTCGTCACCTTGATCGATGTGACGCCCACCGTGCTTGAACAGGCCCTGGTGACCTGCTATCCGGCAGGCGCAGGGATCGGGTGGTACTGCGATGCGCCGATGTTCGGACAGGCTGTTGTAGGCGTCTCTCTTCTTGGATCCTGCCGGTTGCGATTCCAACAACGTCCAGATCTGAAACGCGAGGTGTTCGAAGCACTCCTTGAACCTCGCTCAGCCCATATCCTCAGCGGCGCTGCACGAGATAGCTGGCAGCATTCCATCCCGGCGACCAAGGAACCGCGCTTTTCCGTCACGTTTCGCACAGTCAAACATACCGGAAGCGCGCCATCCGCCGTCAGCCAATAAATATGTCCCGCAAACAGGTCGTCATCATTGGTGGTGGGTTTGGAGGGCTTACAGCCGCGCAAGCCCTGTGCAAAGCCGAGGTCGATATTGTCTTGATCGACCGGACGAATCATCATCTCTTCCAACCTCTGCTCTACCAGGTCGCAACCGCTGCCTTGTCCCCTAGCGACATCGCCTGGCCCCTCCGGACGACATTCCGGTCACGGGACAAT
>DAISKX010000434.1:0-4101 GCA_036820725.1 Nitrospiraceae bacterium | reverse complement strand
GTCCAGCTCCCGGATTTTCCGGGACAGCCGTGGCGCTCTGTATGACCTATCTGCGAGATGCCGTCAACGGAGGGATCCTTTCAGGGCCTTGTGAAGCGTGAAGGGACGAAACCCGTCAACCGTCATTCGTCATCCGACATGCATGAAGAAAAGGGGGGAGTCTTTTTGATCTACGGTTGACGACTGACGCTTGACGAGTGACGAAACGAACGTCCCTGACCTTCCGATTGCGCTGCTCATCCAGGGACGTTAGACTCGCCCGCCACAGGTGCGTCTGTATCTCTGTCCAGTACATATCGTATTGCTTCACATGGAGAATGGAGACACTGATGTTTGAATGGCTGACCAGCCCCGAAGTATGGATTGCCTTGGGGACCTTGACCGCGCTCGAAATTGTGCTGGGAATCGATAACATTATCTTTATTTCCATTCTTGTCGGCCGACTGCCCGAGAAGCAGCGCACCCTCGCGAGAAAGATGGGGCTTGGCCTCGCGATGATCGCCCGCCTGGCGTTGTTGTTTTCGATTTCCTGGGTGATGGGCCTCACCGAAACCTGGTTTACGGTGCTCGCCCAGGCGATTTCAGGCCGCGATCTCATTCTCATCGGGGGTGGTCTGTTTCTTCTGGCCAAAGCCACACATGAAATCCATAACAGCCTGGAAGGCGTTGAGGAGAGTGGTCATACCGACGCAGCCACCACGATGGGAATGGTCCTGCTCCAAATTGCGCTCTTGGATATCGTCTTTTCACTGGATTCGGTGATCACGGCTGTCGGGCTGGTCGAGCAGGTGTCAGTGATGGCGATCGCCATCATTCTGGCGGTTCTGGTGATGTTGCTGGCAGCCAAGGGCATCGGCGATTTCGTCGATGAGCATCCGACGATCAAAATTCTTGCATTGGCCTTTCTCCTTCTCGTGGGCGTCACCCTCATGGTGGAAGGGTTCGACGTGCATGTGCCAAAGGGCTACATTTATTTTGCCATGGCGTTCTCGGTGGCCGTAGAAATGCTCAACATTCGCATGCGCAAGAAACGCAAGAAACGTGGGGTACGGGTCAAACTGCACCGCAGATATGCCGACAGACAACGGCAGGAGGAGACCTAACCACCCGAACCGGAAGCAGACGTTCATCATGATCCAGGATCACAGCCGGTTAGTTAACGATACCTTCTGCAAACCTTAACAATCTCGTAACACGTGCCGGGCCCAACTCTCCTTACATTCGTCACACGTGACCGGAACACGCTGCTGGCTTACAAGGCGACTCTCGACCGTGCCACGAAATTCATCCCGACCTGGGTAAAAGTCGCAATCGCCTGTGCGTTAGGACTCGGGACCATGATCGGATGGAAACGCATTGTCATCACCGTCGGAGAGAAGATCGGCAAGGCCCATCTTACCTATGGTCAAGGCGCCTGCGCCGAATTGGTTGCGATGGGCACGATCGGTATCGCGGATGTCTTTGGATTGCCGGTCAGCACGACGCAGGTGCTCTCGTCCGGGGTCGCCGGCACGATGGCAGCCAATCGCGCCGGCTTACAATGGGGAACCGTCAGAAATTTACTGCTGGCATGGGTACTGACCTTGCCGGCCTTGATTGCCCTTTCGGGTTCGCTGTTCTGGCTCTTTCGGCAGATCATTGACTAGCGAGCCGGCCGACTCGCCAACAGCCAATCGCGCCATGAGCCCCGCATTGACAGGACATGCACTCACTCGTTTACCATGACCTACGCTGTCGAGACCCTACCCATGAACGTGCCACAGAGCCCAATTCTAAAGATCGACAAGGGCACGTGTTACGTCCTCTTTGCCTATAACGTCGCGTGGGGCATCGATCTGGACGCGGCAGAACGGCGTATCACAGCCAACAAAGAACGCAGCCAGATCAAACACAAGCGTCGGACCCCCTCTTATTTCGATTTCAGTCCGGCCCCGCTGCGCATGACCCAGGAGATCGAGCCCCTTACCATCGGCGGCTATCACACCAGTACCGGAGTCGATCTCCTTCTCTACGATTTCGGAGCCGTTTCGGTCACTTATAGTCTCCCGATCGAAGGTGAATTCGTTCACCTCTTGTCGCTCAGCCTTGATCTGTATGAAAACGCGCTTCTGCTGGCCGATTCCCGTCGGCAAGTTGATGAGCTGATCGGAGCATTGGAGAATGCGGTGGAACGACCACACATCGCCGATGCCGTCGAGGACTTCGCCATCTTTCAAATCGAAGCCTCTACGCCCGTGGACTGGAGAGAGTTGCTTACCACGCAGCATGCCCAAGCAATCGCGCAATTGCTCCGTTCCGAAACACAGGTCCTGGCGGAAGAAGAGGTTCGTGACGCGGTCGCTCAGCAGATCTCTTTTGGAACGGACGACGTCACAGTCATCGACTGGAACGCAGCCCTCGTGGTCGGGGGGGAAATGGACGACGTACGGGCAGTGCTGGAGTTCGCCAACGTGGAACTGCTGGAGATGCGGCTTCTCGACGAACAACTTGACCAGTCCCTGGATCAGGCCTACGACGCGTTGTCCAAACGACAGTGGAATCGGATGACGCTGCCTGGGACGTTTCATACCGATGTTCGCAGCATTGCGCGTTTGCAGGTCGACAGCGCCATCCTCTTTGAGCGCGTGACCAACACGCTCAAACTCTTGGGAGACCAGTATCTGGCCCGCGTGCACCGTCTGGTGTCACAGCGGTTCCATCTTGAATCGTGGGACGCGAGTATCTCTCGCAAGCTCCAGACCCTCGAAAGCATCTACGGCAAGATGACCGACAACGCTGCGACGAGACGCGCCGAGGTGCTCGAATGGATCATCATCGTCCTGATCGCGCTGTCCATCGCCGTGTCGTTCTTGCCGGGGTTCAGCGGACATTAGTTGCAGTTTACTAGCCGGCCACACAGCAACCGTCACGCAGACCGAGCAGTCTAACCTTCACCACACTACCTTCACGGAGGAGTTAGAGAGGCTTTCACTGCGCGTATTATTCTCACACCCGTCCCACCAGCCGATCCAGTTGCGATGCCGAGTGGTCGCGAGGGTCTGAGAGCCACTGGTCGGCGTCTGCAAACTGCTGCGCCACGCTGGATAGACATGACGAATACAATCTGCCGTTCCTACTTCGCTAGCGCCGCTAGCGAGCACAGATCGCCGCACTGCGTCGCCCTTCCGGTTCGCGAGCGCTATGACCGCAACGGGGCCGTCTGCAGACCGACAGGTTCCGGAGGGGTTGGTAGGATAGCTGCCCTTTATGCACGCGCCATGTCGTCGCGGTTCGCGACCAAAGCGGGCCGTTCCCGTCGCTTTGGGCCCAACCCAAAACCAGACTTCAGCGGCGATTTCCATCCGGCGAGTTGCGAGATTAAGCAGGAACGTAGGTCAACCTGATCACCTCCTCGCCAATCCGATCATTAGCCATAAGGCGGAGCGGCCGCCGGGGTCCGGCGAAATATGGCTTGCCGTGACCAAGCACGACGGGGTGCAGGTAGATTCGATACTCATCGATCAGGCCAAGTTCGGTGAGGCTTTGCGCCAAGTCCGGGCCAGCAACTTCGATCCTCAACAAGCCTGGCGTTGGGGCCGACCGACTTCAACGAGCGCGAGACGACCCATTTCGGCTGGTTCCGCCACGCCGCCGCGAAGGCGCGTTGCTCTGCATCCCATTCAGGATGATCGTCGTCCCAGTAACGCATGACCTCATACATTTGGCGACCGTACACACTGCCCGCCTGCCCCTGAGCCTCCTCGATGAAGTGGCGGAAGAGCGTGGGGCTTGGCGCAAACGCCATATGGTCGACGTAGCCGTCCAGGGACTGGTTCATTCCGAACACGAGCTTAGCCATACCCACTTCCTTTCCTTACGCGGCACATCCGCGCGGTTCTGGTTGCGTTATGCAATCGGTTGTAAGCTAGATCGACTGATTTTATATCGCAATTGGTTTTTGGAGTGCGCATGAACGCCCCACGCTCGGGCTGCCCGATCAATCTGACTCTCGAGGCGCTGGGGGATCGCTGGAGCCTGATCGTCATCCGCGACCTGATGTTCGGCAACCGCCGTCACTTCCGCGAGTTGCTGACCCGGTCGGAGGCGTCGAACATTCTGGCC
>DAISKX010000433.1:0-4109 GCA_036820725.1 Nitrospiraceae bacterium | reverse complement strand
TGTGTGAATTAAAATGCCATCAGGTATTTCAAACTCACACCGGTGTGTAACTCAAGCTTCGGGAAGAATGATGACAAGCGAGATTCCAACAGTTCGCGTATCGAAAAGCGTCGTCGTGGCTCTAAGACCTTTGGTTCTCCCTCGATACCGACAATATCTGCGGCGATACGAATCGCGTCTTCCAGATCGCCCAACTCATCGACAAGTCTCGCATCCTTTGCCTGGCGACCGGTGAGAATACGACCGTCCGCCAATGGCGCGACCTCGGACACCTCCAACGATCGCCCGTCGGCGACAGCCTGAATAAACTGCTGATGCACATCGTCCATGACGGACTGTAATAACTTGCGCTCTTCATCGCTCATCCTGCGGAGCGGAGAGCCCACGTCCTTAAACCGTCCACTCTTGATGACAACACCCTCCACCCCGATTTTCTTGAGCAATCCCTCGACGTTGGCCATTTCCATGATCACCCCGATGCTTCCGGTCAAGGTTCCGGGGTTGGCGATGATACGATCGGTTGCCGCAGCAATGTAATAACCGCCGGAAGCTGCGACGGTTCCCATCGATGCGATAATGGCTTTATTGCTCTTACTGCGTACCCGCTTCACCGCGTCGTGAATCTCCTGTGAAGGGACCACGCCTCCACCCGGACTATCGATACGCAAGACGATCGCCTTCACCAGCGGATTCTCACTAAATCGCTTGAGATCGCCAATGGTCGTTTGCGCATCGAGGATCACCCCCTCGAGGCGGATGAGCGCAATACGGTTCTCTCCCGAGAAATCGAGGTCGGGGAATAATGCATTGATCAGTACAACGGCGCCGATGCCGATCACCACAATCCAGAAGACGCGTCGTAACATTCCACGCTTCTGCCCGACAACTGGTGGTGTGCCTTCACTCATACGCAGCCTCTGAACGTTTCACTGTGGTCGTACCTCCTCGGAGAGCGCCTCGAAAGAATCACTGGTCGTCCCCATCTCCACGTTTCCGGCTTTGTTTTGCTGCACGTCCCAGACTCTGATCAACCGTACCTTGGGAGGCATGGTATTCATCCACCTGCCGGCGTTCTGAATCCAGTTGATGGTCCCGAAGACTCAATGCGATTTTACGCTCATCCCGGTCAACCTTGATAATCTTGGCCGACAGTTCGTCCTGTACCTTGAATTTGTCCTCAATGCGGACTTGCGGGTCAAGGCCAGCCTCGCTGACGTGAATCAAACCTTCCACGTCACCATCAAGTTCCACGAATACACCGAAGTCTGCAATCTTGCTCACCTTGCCTGCAATCGTATCTCCGACGCGATACCGGGCAGGGATCTGATCCTCCCAGGGATCGCGGCTCAGCTGTTTGTAACCCAATGATAGACGTTCTTTATCCTTGTCGATCCGGATGACGACCGCATCCACCTTTTGACCTTTTTTGAATAGCTCGGACGGATGTTTGACGTGCTTCGTCCACGACATGTCGGAAATGTGAATGAGACCATCAATACCCTCTTCAAGACCGACGAATGCGCCAAAGTCGGTCAAACTCTTTACTTTTCCCTCAATACGGGTACCGGCCGGATACTTCGCCTCGATCATATCCCAGGGATTCGGAGCCGTTTGTTTCATGCCCAGGGAAATTTTTCGATTCCCGGGATCGACGTTGAGCACAGCCGCTTCGACCTGGTCCCCGACTGACACCACGCGGGATGGATGGCGAACTTCATGCGTCCAAGACATCTCGGACACATGCACCAGGCCTTCCACTCCGGGCTCCAATTCGACGAATGCGCCGTAGTCCGTCAAACTCACGACCCGGCCGCGCACCCTCGTGCCGACTGGATATTTCGACGCCACGCCGGTCCAGGGATCGGCGCTCTTCTGTTTCAATCCAAGCGAGATACGTCCGGTCTCACGATCATATTTGAGAACCGTCACTTCGACCTTGTCACCCACCTGGAACAATTCGGAAGGATGACCAACACGCCCCCACGACATATCCGTGATGTGAAGAAGTCCGTCGATGCCTCCCAGATCGATGAAGGCACCATAATCCGTGATGTTTTTGACCATGCCATGAATCAACTGGCCTTCCTTGAGGGAAGCCAATGTCGTTTGGCGCCGTTTGTCCCGCGACTCTTCGAGCAAGACACGCCGGGAGACGACGACGTTGCCGCGCCGATGGTTGATCTTGATGATCTTCAGGGGAAACGTCTTGCCGACCAGCCCATCGAGGTCGCGAACCGGATGTAGATCGATCTGAGAACCGGGGAGGAATGCCTTGACGCCGATATCGACCATCATGCCGCCCTTGATACGGGAAATGATTTTCCCCTCGATGCTTTTCTCCTCTTTGTGCAACTTTTCCAGTTCTTCCCAAATCTTCATCTTGTCGGCTTTTTCTTTGGAAAGAACCAGATTGCCTTCGGCGTCTTCACACTCTTCCAGATATACTTGCAGGCGATCTCCTACCTTGAGTCGCTGCAATTCATCGGTAGAAAATTGATCGGCCGCGATCATGCCTTCCGACTTGTAGCCGATATCCACCACAACCTTATCCTTCCCGATGGCCACCACAGAACCTTCTGTAATCGTTCCCTCTTCGAAATTCCGGAAGGTCTCTTCATACATGGCCGCCAGGGCATTGCGATCCAGTTTTGGCTCCGCTTGTCTTGTCACCGTGCTCATGAGAAATTCCTAGTCCTCCGGCTCGTGCCGGGTGCTGAAGGTGATAACCACCGAGCCTTACTCAGCATTGCAAGACTCGGGAGTGAATTTCTGATTGAGAGTATCGTTCCGGCCGGTGTGTCCTGGATGATGGCCAGGCGCGGGGACATGACCAAGATCCGCTATCTTGGCCATCACAACTCGGCTCACGTGTTGGTAAAACGCTTTCCCTTCCATTCGCTGGAGTTCAGCCGAGAAATCCAGTGGTTCGCCGTAGTCCACTGTCACGCGAGAAAATTTAGGCCAGAAGGCACCCACAGGTAACGCTTCGTATGTCCCACTGACATATGCAGGGACGACGGCACAACCGGTTTGATTGACGATGAGCCCGATACCAGGTTTGCCCGGCCGTAATACTCCATTCGGGGAACGTGTCCCTTCAGGGAAAATAGCGACAGCCTTACCTGCTTTGATCAAACTCACTGCCTTCCCGAACGCCCCACGATCCAGGCGCCCGACGCGCAGAGGAATCCATCCCAGCCACTGCAGAATCCCGTTCAAAAGCGGAATCGGGAACAGGTCATGCCGTCCAAGAAACCATACCCGCCGTGTGATCCCGCAACCCAACAGTGGGATATCCAAAAAACTTGTGTGATTCGAGGCGATCAGAACTCCGCCTGTGCGGGGCACCGATCCAACCGCCTTGTACCGAAAGCATATCCAGCCAAGCACCCGAAACAGTAACCAAAGAAACCCATAAATCGCTGAACTCACCACTTCGCCGCTATGACCGCAAGCATGTGCTCGACGACCTTTTCGGCCGGCATCTCCGACGTGTCGATCCGTTGAGCATCGTGCGCCGCTGCAAGCGGAGCAACATCCCTCGTCCGGTCTCGAGCGTCACGGCCTGACAAGTCCCGTTTCGTCTGCTCCAGTTGCACGGCATGACCGGCTGCGACAAATTCACGATGCCGTCTGGTCGCGCGAATCTCCGGATCGGCTTCCAGAAAAAACTTCACGTGTGCTGCCGGAAAAACCTTCGTTCCAATGTCGCGCCCCTCGGCAACAACCCCCCCTGGGGTTCCGATCTGACGTTGCACGGGCAGAAGCCATTCCCGTACGGCGGGAATGGCAGACACGATTGACGCCACCTCACTCACAACGGGCGTTCTGAGTTCTCCCGAGACCTCTTGCCCGTCCACATAGACTTTCGCCTGATCACCTTCACACTCCATATGAAGGAGGGTGTGCGGTAATAGAGCAGCAACGGCGGTAGAATCTTCCGGGTCCACACCCGTAAAATTAACTTTCCACGCGATGGCACGATACAAGGCGCCGGTGTCAAGATACAAGTATCCCAACCGCGATGCGAGCAATTTCGCAACCGTGCTTTTCCCTGCTCCGGCGGGACCATCAATTGCGATGATTAAGCTCCGCCTACCATTTCTCCT
>DAISKX010000432.1:0-4113 GCA_036820725.1 Nitrospiraceae bacterium | reverse complement strand
ACCCGAGGCGAGCCTGGCGAGGATCGCCCGCCTGGTGGGATCCGCGAGCGCGGCGAACGTCGCGTCGAGACGATTAGGCGCTCTTCGTCTATACCTGAGAGCTTGCATAACTGATAGGTTATATTCGATATCGAGCCGGATGTCAAGCCGGGCGATCGTTCGTTCCCCCGCATCTCCTGGGGCAGGCATGCGCCGGAACTAGCGATTCAGCCTTTTTCGTATCGCCCGTACGAACCGATGCAGCGCTGAAGGGCACTGAGGAAAGTAGAGGGAAGGCTCAATCAACTCGAGCTCCATCACCATGGGATCGCCGCTAGGACCCGGGGCCACGTCGACCCGAGCATACATGAGTGGTTCATTGACACAGCCCTGGACCGCTTCGAGCACTTGATTGGCTAGTTCCGCTTCGGTGGGGAGAATTTCGACAGCGGAAGAGACGGACTCTTCATCTTCCTCGAACCTGGGTTTCTTCCGTACCGCGTGCGTGAGTTCTCCTTCGATCCAGACCATCGAGCGCTCACCGTAGTCTTCAACCGATGGCAGATACATCTGGACCAGGACGTCACCCTCCGCCACCAGCTCTCGAAAGATCACTTCTCCCCGTTCCGTGCCCCCGGTGACGCGTGTAGTCCTGTACGATGCTGCTGACACCGCAGGCTTGACGACCACGTCACCTTCACCCCACAATCGCCCGACAAGAACGTCCGAGAGTGACTGGTCAGAGCCTTTCTGTACCAACTCGGTCGGTACCACTGGAATACCGAGACGTGAAAGCGATATCAGGTAACGCTTGTGCAGATTCCACCGCAGCACAGAAATAGGATTCCACAGTTGGGTGACCCGAGCGGTTGACTCGGCCCATGCCAGAAAGGCCGCGGGGCGTTGTGGATAGTTCCAGGTGGAGCGAAGGACCGTCATCCGAGCCACTGACCAGTTCACACTCGGGTCGTCCCACGCTAGAACGGCGAAACTCAAGCCCGATTCGTCGAGCGCAGCTGCCAATGGCGCTGCGTCAGGATCGGGCTCCGGCAATTCAACGCATGAAGCCAAGGCGACATCCATCTCATCATCCCATGCCGTGCGAGGTTCAGCCAGGATCCAAACCGGCGGACTGGAAATGGTGGCCCAACGGGACGAAGACCCCGAACGGCACCGCACTGAGTTTGTGATCAGGCTGTAAGGCTATATTTGTAGTTTGGCCGCGCCAGACCAGACAAGCGCTTGATGCTGACGGCGCGCAGATAACGGAATGAGTCTTTCTTCAGCGCGCCGCAGCTCGAGCGCGCCTGGTTAGGTGACATGCGCCTCATGCTCTTGTCCCTAGTGTGGTTCGCCGGTGTCGCGATCGTGGCATGGACGGCTCGTTGGCCGGATCCGTACCTGGAACACGTTCGCGGCATTCCACCTCCGCACCCCTATCCGCTGGGGAGCGTTCTGTGGATAGTGCTGCTCATGACTTTGGAAGGCGCGGTACTCGCAGCGATTCTTCGACCATGGAGTTATGCGCGTTCCTGGGGCCGTGCATTGGTCGGATTCGGTGTGGCGGGGGGTTTCTTTGCTTTCGGCGCGTTGGGATTGATGCACGCCCCGCCTTACTATGGGTACTACTCCTTGTGGATGCTCGTTATCGCCATTGGCCTCCTCGGGATAGTGACGTGGTCAGGGGTAGCCAGCGTGCGCGGGACGAAGAGCAACACGCGACAAGGTTGAGCAGCGCCACTCCTCATATCGCTTCCTGCTTGGGCCAATTCCATGCATACCAAACAATCAGAGCCGTAAGCGCGACCTCAACAATTCCCAAGAATACGTAGAAGACCCAAGCACCCGGCATCGTAATCAACATGATCACCGTATAGATCGCGCCTAAGATGATGTTCACCCAACGATTCGCGTTGGCCCTCAACGTCAGGGACAGGAAAACCATGACGCTCGGGATCGCCATGAGTATTGCGGTTCCCAACAGCATTCCTTGAGTCGCTGGTCCGACTGCCAGTCTTCCTTCCAGCATTTCCTCTAGCTTCCCGGGCTTATAGAGCCCGAAGTAGTCGCCATAGATGTAACACAGCATAACGCTTACCCATAAGGCTGAAATCTTCATCTTCACGTGGATCTTCACGTCGTCTAAGACGGCTGTGGTCTTCTTCATTGAGTGCACGTTCTCCTTGCCATCCACGAGGGCAGTGGGCAGGGCCCGAAGCGGCGCGGGTTAACTATCCCTCTGGTTGCTGATACTGCTCGATCTGTCGCTGAATGGCTTCGCGAAATCGAAGCGGGCGTGGAATGAGCTCGAACACGTGATGCAGCCCGCCCGTCCCGGAAACGATCATGGTCCCGTATCCCAGCATCCTGCCGATCAAGGTCTGCTCGACCTGGACGCTCTCCAGCTTCGACAGGTGAAGCTCGCGGGAGCTATGACTCAGAACTCCCTCCTTTCGTATCAGACGCTTGTTCGTCACCGCGAATTCGGTCGACAGGTAGCGCACGAGAACCACGCCGCCCCAGATGCCCGCAATCGCCAGGCCCCCCAAACCGATTAGAGCGAGCACATTGTTCCCGAGAACAGTGCCGAAGGCGATGATGCCGAGGGCGATGAGCCCAGACACGAGCGGCTTCAAGAAGATGACCCAGTGGAGGCGTTTACGTGACGCCACCGTCTCGTCGGGCATCAGATGGCTGTCGATGTAGGTCACGTTCGGTCGCCTTTGTCGCCAGGGGTCTTCTGCACATCGTATTCTGTACTCTCATAGATTTCCAGCTTCGATACAGACGGCGCTCTCGCACTTTGGCAGCCCGCAAGGCTCATCAGGTGATCGATTGACTGACCGGAGCCCTTCCAACGGGCTCTGCGTGGTTCTTTGCGGCGTGTCAATGAGAGCTCGGAGGAACGATACCTGACCCACTTCGTCGACCTACACCGCTGGGCCGAAGGGGGATATGCTGGGAAGAGCACCTGGATACCCGGATGGATCGAACTGTATACTCGTAGTTGGCCTCTAGATTTGGATGCCCTCGTCGATCCGCCACGAGCGTATTCCTCGATCGTGTACCTCATTTCGTTTCAGCTAACTAGTGTTTTTGTGGACGATCAAGAATCGGCCTTGAAGTTCTACACAGATGTCCTTGGCTTTGTGAAGAAACAGGATTTTCCGGTGGGACAGTTTAAGTGGTTGACTGTGGTTTCGCCCGAAGAGCCCGATGGTCCCAAGTTGCTTCTCGAGACGAGCGACAACCCCGCTGTCAGACCATACAAAGAATCGACCTACCAGAAGGGGATCGCCGCTGCCCCCTTTGCTGTTAACGACATTCAGAGGGAGTATGAGAGATTGAAGCAGCTTGGGGTTGACTTCAAAATGGAGCCCACTGACCTGGGAGCTACAGAGGCTGCCCTGTTTGATGATACTTTTGGGAACCTGATACAGGTATACGAGGCGTCGTAGTGGCTGTCTAACAAATCGCCGCAGCAAGCATGGCAAGTTTGACCATCGCCATGGGCTTCGCCGCTTATCGCCAAGGTCGTTAGGCAGCGACCCTGGCACATTCTCTTCTTCAACCTGCTGAGCTATGGCGGTTCTCGACTACGAGAAAGTTGCGTTCAAGCGGCTCACTGAGATCTGCCCGGACTCCATCATCGAGCTGATGAACGATCCCGTGGTACGGCGGCACCTGCCACTGGCCCGGGGCCACTTCGGAGTGTCAGAGTGCGAGTCGTTTGTTGCTGTCAAGGAACGAATGTGGGAGGATAGCGGTTTTGGGCCTTGGGCCTTCGTCCTGGATGACGAATTCATTGGCTGGGGCGGTCTTCAGCCGGAAAGCGACGACGTCGACTTAGGGCTCGTCCTCAATCGAAAGCACTGGGGAGCTGGCCCTGTTCTTTACCGAAGGATTCTGACTTACGCTTTCGAAGCACTCGATGTTGACTCTGTCATCGCCTTGCTCCCCCCGAGCAGGCCACGGGTCGCGGCCCTGCGCCGGCTTGGTTTCCACGAAGACGGTGAGATCTTGATCGAAGATCAGCATTTCGTCCGCTACCGACTCATCCGAAGCGACTGCCGACTGTGAACGCACTCGGATCCGTGCTATCGTAGCTTCTCGGCGGCGTTCGCGGTCGTGGCT
>DAISKX010000431.1:0-4124 GCA_036820725.1 Nitrospiraceae bacterium | reverse complement strand
GGGGCTCGCGTCCTGGGAGCCGGATTTTTGGTCGGCGCTTCGCAATGCCACGCGCGTTGAGCTCTACCGCGCCGAAGAGCGCGCCGCCGACTATGGGCTCGCCCGACTGAGCCTGCAGGCGGAAATCGCAGCGAATTATTTCACGCTGCGCGGGTACGACGCACAGGATGCGATCTATACCCAATCGATCGACTACTACAAGCGGTCGCTCGACCTTGTCAATGCCCAGTTCATCGGCGAGATCGCGTCGGCGCTGGACGTCGCCCGCGTCGAATCCTTGCTGTTCAGCACCGAGACGAAAAAAGCCCAGATTCAAGGCCAGCGCCAAGTGACGGAACAAGCGATCGCCATCCTGCTCAATATGGCGCCGGCCAGTTTTAAGATCGAGCCGGTCGACGAGATTCGAGTGGCGAAGTTCACGATTCCCCAGACCATCCCCTCTACGGTGCTCGAGCGGCGACCCGACATCGCCGGGATGGAGCGCCAAATGGCGCAGGCAAACCGCGCCATCGGCATTGCGCGCGCCGCCTTTTTCCCCAATGTCTCGTTTCGGCTCGCCGGCGGGTTCGAAGATTCCGGCTTCAATTTGATCGCGCTCGCCAACAGTTTCTGGTCCTACGGCTCCGCCGTTTCGCTGCCGGTCTTTCAGGGCGGGTATCGCCGCGCGCAATTGCAGCAATCGTGGTCGGCCTATCGTGAGACGGAAGACCGCTATCGTTCGACGGTGCTCAATGCCTTCCGGGAAGTGGAGAACAATTTGAGCCTGACCAACCGGCTGACCGTCGCGGCCAATCGGCAAGACGCCGCCGTCGGGGCCACCCTCAAAACGCAAAATCTGTCTATGGAGCTCTATACCGGCGGTCTGATTTCCAGCCTGGATCTCATTTACGCGCAGGTTAATACGCTGATTGCGCGCATCGAATCTGCGCAGATCAAGGCCGAACTACTGAGAGCCTCGGTCGCTCTCATCCGCGCGCTCGGCGGGGGGTGGAACCGCCAGCAATTGCCCGCCGACGAGCAGATCCAGCCCTTCGGTACGTTCCAATATACCAATCTCGACAAGCCGCCGCCCGCTGGGGGCATCGATGTCAACGCGGACAATAACTGGGTGAACAATGATCTGACGAAGCCCTCCGTTCCTTGACCGTCACCAGCGGGCGATTTTGGGTATTTCAATACAATGATTTCGACGTAGGTCCACGAACAATTCTTAGGAATTCTTAAGGTTACTCGACCACTCTCCCTTTTGCCATTGGATCTACCATCATTACAATTCTCTGTTTTGTAGTGGATTACAAACTCGAGATCACCTCGACGTTACCCGGACGATGGACGATGATTTCGACCCAGCATCTAGCTGAGCGTAGCCCAGCAATCAAGCGTCGAGCATCGTCAAGCAAGCCAACTGTCCTTTAATCTTCTTATGGTGTGTTTTATCGTAAAGAGTCTGGGTTGAACAGCCGGTGACGCATACCGTAGGAACGGCCCCGCGAAGGATACTGGGAAGGATATAGCAAATTGCTGCACTACCGGCATCGAAAGCCGTTCAGCGTCAAATACTAAATTGCCATTCGTTTTTGGCAGTACGGACAGGAAAACCAGATAGCAATATTGTTCACCATCCCGACGAGTCGGCCATAGAATACCGCCTTGTGGATGAGTTAGCGCCGACTATTTGACAGAGTTGGACGAACCACGAGCCCCGGTCTCCGAAATTCCCCCTATGCCCCTGTCCTCTTAAATGGTAATCCCTTGTTGTTCTCTGGTGTGACCCAAAGTGTGCTCTACCCGAGCACTGCAGAATTATCGCGGAGAGACCAGGAGAAATTGGCACATGCGGCGGGAATTGTTGAGCCAGTAATGGCGCATCCCTGCTGGAATCGCCGCGCAGTCTCCCACAGAAAGCCGATGCTGCTCATCCTCGATGAACAACTGGATGCTGCCCTGTAACACAAAAGCCAGTTGCTCCGTGGACCGCGTGTACGGTCGCGAGGCGCTCGCTCCTCCCGGCTTTAGCGCAATGAGCAACGCTTCCAACCGACTGTTCGGATCGGAGAGCCCCAGGGCCTCCATCCTGGCACGAGACCACGCGCTTTGGACCATTGGACGCTGATTTCTTCGTGTGACGGCTGGCGCTATGGGCGTCGCGGCCTGAAAGAACTCTCCTAAGGTAACCCCCAGGGCGGATGTGATTCGCTCCGTCGAGGCAATAGATGGGGACGCCTGTCCCAGCTCCACTTGCGAGATAAAACTCGCTGAGAACCCGCATTTATCCGCCAACCCTCTCACAGACACGCGTTGCTGACGTCGTAATTGACGGATCACCTTCCCAACAGGAATTTCGGCCTTTGTTGGTTTACGGCCTGCCACGGATACACTCGTCCATGAGATGGGAGCCGTGCAATTATGCGGTTCCTCTACCATATGGGATAACAAGTATCAAGTGAGGCAACAGTGTGTCGGATAATTCCCCAGAAGGGCTTGCTCAGTACACGTGGACGTTGTACAGTCTCACTGGACATCCACTTTTGCCGTCCGAAGCGGGAAGGTTCAGCATGGTCAGACTTCGACGCAACATCGTAGCCCTTCTCACTATGGCCTTTTGCCTGGTGGGACAGGCCGCGCTGTTTTTCACCCAGACAAATTCCGCCTGGCACCTTCTGGTGATCCTCCTGTCAGGATACCTCCTCGCATGGGCTTTGTATGGATTGCTGTCTCCCACCTCGCATGCAGAACTCATGAAGCGATTTAGCCTCATGACAGCATCCATCACCTTCTGCCTGCTTGTGGCGGAAGGGGCTGCTCTTCTCGGAGTGGTCGATTATCGGGCTGTACTGGGGTCATTTGAGTCCAGCAACGCCCTGAGTGTGGCAGGCAGACATGGTGATCATGAGCTCCTCTGGCGACATGATCCGTATTATCGGTATGAAGAGCCGTACCAGGGCAACCTGGGAGCAGCATTATGCACGCCACCGGATGTTTCGAAAAATGTCGTGGTTCATTACGATCGTCACGGTTTCCGCAATAGCGTCGATCTGCAGCAGGCTGACATCGTCGTGATTGGCGATTCGTACATTGAAGGCTATATGACTCTTGAATCGAAGTTGGCCACCACACTGCTCAGCCGGCTGCAGGATAAGACCGTGGCCAATCTCGGACATTCGGGCTATGGCCCCCAGCAGGAACTGGTGGTGCTTAAGCGGTATGGCCTTCCGCTCCATCCTCGCATCGTGATCTGGGCTTTTTTTGAAGGGAATGATTTTTCCGATGCAGAATGGTATGAAGACAAGGTGGCCAGGGCGGGCAGCCCGTTTTGGCGAAATCTGTGGCATAGGTCCTTGACTAGGAATGTGTTGACCAGGACGCTTCGGCCAGCCACTGAATGCACTCCACACCCAGAGATTGAGCATTTCCAGGCACATTTTATGGATGAACAGCACGTGGCGACCCCGGTGTTCTTCGCGCCGTCCGAAATAGAACCCTTTTCAGAATCTAGACTTAGTAAGGTCTTAATCTCTCTCGCCGAGGCGGCGGCACTATGTCGCGAACACAATATTGCCTTTATGGTGGCATTTATCCCGGAAAAATATCGCGTCTACCACGACCTCAGCAATGTCACTTTTGGCTCAGATGCAATACCTTCCTGGCGGGTAAGCAACTTACCTGTCGAACTGGCTAGGCGATTAGCACAACTGGATCTCGGGGTTCATTACGTGGATCTGACATCCGCACTCAAGACTGCGTCCCGCAGGGGTATTGTCACGTACTTGCCTGACGATACCCATTGGACGGATGCCGGCAATCGGGTCGTGGCAGAAGCTCTGCATGAAGCTCTCGGCTCTGTTGCTCCACAAGCACGGTTACGTTAGAAACTCTGGAAGCCGCCACATACTCGCCTCTCCATGAGCCATCCTGAGCGATACAGCACTATATGCACGTTGTCACGCGGAGAAGGTGAAGAAAGACCAGTAGTGCTTGCATAGTTGAGTCTTCCCATCCTCTCGACCAGACTTGGTGCAACGCAACAGGTAAGGAACCGGCAGTATTTCAATTGAAACAGTTCACCGAAGAGATGACACCGGTCAGATTGGTAGACCGTGGCAGGACCGAGGGTGCAGACGCAC
>DAISKX010000430.1:0-4132 GCA_036820725.1 Nitrospiraceae bacterium | reverse complement strand
CCATCTCTTGTTGAGATCCACCGTGGTGCGCTTCCCCAAGCCCGGCGGATCGCTCAATTCGACTACGGCATCGTTGGTCAACTGAATCGCGTCAGCCAGCTGAGCTTGCGCCACAACCGGGATACCGGCCAGCGTCAACGCTGCCGCACCCAAAGTCAGATACATGAGTGTTTTCATTGTGTGTCTCCTTATGTTCACTTAGACGGCCGAGGACCCTTGGCAAAGGCTATTCAGCCATTCTGAGCTTCGGACACTAGAAATTCATCCAGAGTGACACATACCCCCAATGCTGATTAACTTGCTGATTGAGGGTGCTCGTCAGATACCCTCCGGCAAACAACGTTCCATAGGTTGCCTGGAACGCCACTTTGCCGTCCGCAAACATTCTGGTCCACGTCACGTCGATTTCGTCGCCGATATGCGTCTTGGTGTTGTTGGCATTCGAGAACACGTAGCACCCCTGCGCTCCTCGATACCAGCAGTCTTTCGAATTGGCGAGATTGAGGTTGGTGTACCAGAGCTCGATATGGTCCCGCGCGGAAGGACGCGCTTGAAAATTGATTGACGGAGACAGCATGTTCTTCCAGGCTTGGACGTCCATGTATCCCATGTGGATGTGGTTTGTCGGGAAGAAGTTTTCAAAGGTATTAGCCGTCGAACAAGAACCAGGAGTGGCTCCACAGGTATTGTTCCGGCTGTCGCCGGAGGCGTAGTCGAAGTTGAATGCCAGGCGCGGCTTCCACGCGGTTTCATACAACGTATAGCCGATCCAGTTCCTGGTTGCCCAGGCATTGATATGCAAACATTTTTGCTCACCACTACAGGCACCGGCTTGGCCCATCTGACCGAACTGCCAGGCTATTTCATTCGAGAAGTCGAACCCGCCCTTTCTCATTTCGATTCGATTGCCGATCATATGCCGTTCTTGGTTCGAGTGCTTTGCAGTTCCTAGGCCTTGGGCCGCATTGTCGGCTGAGCCTAGGTTGTTCTTATAGTAAACGTAGAATGGCTCGATCACCATCCCAGGGACCATCTTCAACTGGTTATAGAAAATAAACATATCGGCATCGCGATTGGCATCGTTGCCACCAGTGCCAGCGATATTCGCTGCACCACTCCCGACTGGAGCTGCCTGTCCGATGTCCGTCTCCGAGTTACGGAACCAGCCGAAATAGCTGTCATACGATTTGGTCTGATAGGCAAACATCACGCCGTCGTGCGAATAGCCCGTATTCGCCCAGTCGAAGTGGCCGAATAGGGAGTGGTTACCAAAGATTACATACTGACGACCGGCCTTCATGCTCAGGCCCTGGATGCCGGCCAGGTTTCTGACCAACATATAGGCTGCCCGTACGCCCAATCGTCCGTTGTTACCCCCACCGCCTGCAATGCCACCGTTATGGTTCAACGGATCTCCACCGTTGCCGGCATTGACGGCACTGCCGTTAGCGCCCCAGGTCGCCGAATCGATGATCTCCATATAAAAGTTAACATCCGGTGAGAGGTCATACCCGATACCCAGTCGCACCCACTGTTGGACAAAAAAGTCGTTGCCTTTATTCCCGTTGTTATTCTGGTTAGGCGCCACCCCTCTAGCGTTGGGGCCTCCGAAAGTATTACATGCACCACCGGCACCCATTCCGCCGCCGAAGCAGGTGTTGTTCCGGAATTCCGGACGCACGCGCAGATCAGCACGCATCCAAAGATTCTTGATATCGAAGTTTCGACCGATGACAGGATCGTATGCTTCATACCCCTCTTTTTGAGGCATGTTGCGAGGGATTGCCGGCAGGTTTGTGATACGTTCGCCCGGGGGTAGTTGAAACCCCGCGAAAGCAGGCATCGAAATGAACTGCAGGACTATCGCCGCTGCAGCTCCGACCATCGTGGCCAAACGGGCCCACCGTTTCCATCCATGGATGCTTGTCATAGCGTTCCTCCTGTGAATTGGATGGCAGCCTTCCTTGTCCCACCAACTCCGGCTGCCGACTTGTACATCCAACCGCTGTTGCACTATGAAGCAACGTATGTTGACTCATATCTCACCGGAGACATTGGTGCCCACCACTCCGGTTTGCTTGTGTGCGCTCTCCCAACTCAACTTCCGAGTTGTGATGACGTCAGCCACCTCCCTTCAAAAAAATCTTGGTTTCGCATCCTCTACAGTTGCCTCGGCAACCCCGATTCCTCCGCCGCCTTTTCCACTCCACTGGTCGCCGTATTGATTTCGTCCTCGGCTTCCTTCATGGAGGCTTGGAAGTCCTGTTCAACCATTTTCACCTCTTGCTGTATCATATTCAGTTCAGGCTCAACAGTTTTTTTCAAATCGTCGGCAGTCTCCTTGAATCCCTTGACGGCCTTCCCCACCTGTCGTCCGATTTCCGGTAACTGCTTTGGTCCGAAGAGCAGAAACGCAATGATGAGGATAATGAGGATTTCGCCGGCGCCGAGACCAAACATGGTTCATCCGCTCACAAGCCGAATGTCCTGGGCTCCCCTCGTGTCCTTCATCCCTGCGTCGCGCGATGCGGTGGTACAGCCCCCGCCTGCTGATCGGGTGGCGGAGCCGTAGGCTGAACCGGTTGCTGGATCTGGGTCGGGGGAACAGGAGGAGACTCCTCCGAGGTTGATGCGGTGACATCGATGGCATCTGCTTCGTGGACGGACTTCTTGAACCCCTTGATGGCTTTTCCCAGGCCTTCTCCGAGTTGAGGGATTTTTCCGGCACCGAAGATGATCAGAACGATGATCAGGATGAGTAACAGTTCCATCCATCCAAATGAGCCAAACATGGTGTGACAAGCTCCTTATGACCGTTCCCGTTTCCAAGGTATTCGTTGGAAGGGGACAACGTTGTGACACACTGCCAGCCGACCTCGTGCTCTACTTTTCGAGCATCGACTTTCACGAATATTGACCTTCTCCACCACGGGCAGGTGTCATCCTGAAAATTGGCGGAGAGGCTATAGAACTTCCATTGAATAGTCAAGCAGATTCTCTAGGAAACCTCAAGACTTCGATCTCACGATCCAGAATGGAGACGGGAGGACTTAGGGACGGAAGAAAAAATGATAGTACTCAACGGGGCCAGCTGGAGCACCAAGCGCCATCAGAATGGACTCACGGTCGTAGCCGAGCGGCTCAAGGTCTTTCTGGGCTCGCACGACTTCATCCTCCGTCACGTACGCCACCGTATCGGGAAGCCCGTTGCGCTTCAGTGAATGGAGTGTCTGTTGCAGCTCGTGACGTTCGTGCGGCGGACCCTCCTCGCGCACGGGAAAATCCAGCTGCCGCTCATACGGGCTTTCATACGTCTCGTTCAGCGCCTGGATTGTACGGATGGTCAAGCGATCCAGTTCCCACGGCTGGGCCATGGTTCCCACTTGAGGATGGCAGGCCAACACCTCCATCAATGTCATGACATTCGTCGACAGCCGGCTTCCGACGAATTCCCTCTGCAGTTCAAGGACCACGGATGACACGCCTAGATGTTTCGCGACCGCTTCGGCCAGGACGAAATTGATCATGAAGCTGTATTGGCCTCCGAATTGACCGTAGCAGGGCTTCTCCGGATCGTTGAGCACCTTCATGTCGGACGTTCCAGCGTCGAAACTGCTGAAACCGATCGCATTCGGTGCCAGGAGGCGTTTGGCCTCCTTGATGGTCGCGAACGCACCCAAATTTACCGGCACCAGCACTTGTTCCTCGATCGATCGAAGGAACTCCGAAATGGTCTTCCTGTATGGAACATCCTTCCACTCGACCTTATGATATTCCTTCTCCCAGATGAGATCGTCGAAGAAGGGAGGAAACTTTTTCAGTCCCTCAGCGTTTCTGGCATCGAACGCCTGCACGAATTCCGACCAATTTGGGACGGCGACCGCCTTATCCTCACTCAGATTTGGCCGCATATGCTCCTCTTCCACGTCGCCTTCTTTTTTCACCAGGAGCTTCGTCGGGAGGTCATTCCACAGCTCGGTACAGATAATCCGATCGACCGACCCTTCTTTGACGCTCTGTAACTGTTGAACATCGCCACACAGCGCTTCGATACGATTCCGGTGCGCCGCAAGGTCAGGATGTTGTTTAGCGGATTCAAGTGTTTCTGGATGGCTGTCGACCATCAGGTATC
>DAISKX010000429.1:0-4135 GCA_036820725.1 Nitrospiraceae bacterium | reverse complement strand
ATCAGGAGCGGTGTCAGATCTACTTCATGGGTCACACCGCTTCCACGTTCAACAGCAGCAATTCCCCTTTCATGTTCGGGTGAATCGAGCAACGAAATTCGTTCCGTCCGGGCCGATCCATCGTTAAACGGATGGCCGCTTCCCGCTTGGGGTCGAGAAACACACCGCCAATCCCTTTTCCATATGAGATCACTCCCGCGCTCTCGATTCTGGTCTGTACGCCGTCGAACATGGACGAACCGAAATCATGGCGTTCGGGATCCGCATTCCGAATCGAAATGACCGTTGGCACGCCCAAGCGGAGCGGAATCTGCTTGGTCACAAACGTAAAGTCCTTGATCGTCACCTCGATCCGTTGTTCCGACTGGGCTCCGCTGTGAGCAAACAGTCCGACAACCAGACATCCGGCCATGAAGACTTCCCCGATTCTGCGATGGACACGAGCTGTTGTCATACGATCCTCCTCTTTTCTTGTCTGCGCTTATGCGCTGGCCGCCGGTCGCGCCTGGCGTTTCACAGACAGCGGCACCGTCAGCACGGGACAGCCCACGGTCCTGACGACCTTTTCCGCTGTGCTGCCGAAGAAGATTTTATCCACGCCGCCGATTTGCCCACTATAGCTTCTCATGACGACGAGGTCCACCTTCTCCAGACGAGCCATCCTCGCAATTTCTGCAAACGGAGATCCTTCGGCGAGGACGCATTTGATATCCACGCCCTTCGCATCGTCCGATTCCAGGAGGCGACGCGCATTCAACCGGGCGTGATGACCCAGACGTTTCTTCTGTGCCCTCTCTTGGGCGGGCGATGCCATGCCCAGCCGATTCACAGTCTCGAGGTTTTTTGTATCGATCACATGCAGCATGAGCATTCTACAGTCAACCAGGCATCGCTGTAGCGGAAGGCCACAAGGAGGCACGAGCAGGCGGTATCGGAGATAGCAGAGGTATGCAAGAACTACCCACGACCGCGAAATGCACGGGATTCCGAGGTATGCATGATGACATTCCACTTGCTGAGCGCATATCGCTGGAGAGATCATGACATGGACACAGGGATTATTGATCGGAGCGTCATTCCAGTAAAGGACTGTTGCTCTACTTGTCAGCTTCTGCTCAACTCACTGTACGGTAAGCGAGTACAATCGGACGCCGTGTTGAAGAAGTGATGAATGAATCGACTCCAGAAACAACTGAACAAGCCGTCTTGGTAAGAACGGGTGGCGTCACACTCCAAGGTCTCTTAGGAGTGCCGGCGAAGGCTCGCGGAGTGATCCTGTTTGCCCATGGAAGCGGAAGTGGTCGGTTCAGTCCTCGCAACAATTTCGTGGCTCACCGGCTGCAGGCAGGCGGATTTATCACGCTGCTCGTCGATCTGCTTGAAGAGACGGAAGCCGACGATCGTCGTAAAGTCTTCGACATAGCTCTCTTGGCAGATCGCCTGCTGGCGGCGAAGGCCTGGCTTGAAGAGGATCCGCGAACGAGGGCACAGCTTATCGGATACTTCGGCGCCAGTACAGGCGCCGGAGCGGCCCTGCAGGCGACAGCCCGTGAGCCGTCGTCGATCGGTGCAGTGGTGTCTCGTGGTGGGCGACCGGATCTCGCCGAACGATATCTCCCGCTCGTCGCCGCCCCCACCCTGTTGATCGTCGGTGGTGAAGATTTCGCGGTCATTCAGATGAACAAGGAGGCCTTCGTCCAATTGACATGCCCCAAGGAACTGGTCATCGTTCCCGGAGCCACACACCTCTTCGAGGAACCGAGGACCTTGGAGCAAGTCGCTGATCATGCACACCGATGGTTCCAGCTCTCTCTCAACCAGAGCGGCGAGCATTCACGAACGTAGGAACAAAGGAGACGACCCATGCGTACGCTGCTGGCAGTGGACGGTTCTGATAATTCATACGAGGCGGTTCGCGCGCTCGCGCACCTCGCGCGTGCGGAAGAGGTGCTGCTCCTCCACGCCCTGGACGTGCCCAGGCCTTCCTATCCGATGATGGTGCCGAATGTCGCCACCGAACTTTACACAACCATGGAGCATGCGCTGCGCGACGACGGCGAGCGCCTGCTCAATCGGGTGGTCTCACTTCTTCCCATGGACATCGGGCCGGTGACCAAACGAATAGACATCGGCTCCCCGGCAGAGGTCATCGCGAATGTCGCTCAGGAGCACAAGACAGATCTCATCGTGATGGGAGCACGCGGGCTCGGCTCAGTCCAAACGCGGCTCTTCGGGAGCGTCTCCCATCGAATTGTCACGCTGGGTCCCTGCGCCACTTTGATCGTCACCGATCAGATGCGATCGTTGCGACAGATACTGCTACCCCTTCAAGGGCCGTACGATGCCGAGGCGGCCGTCCGATTTCTGTCGCACACACCATTTCGTGGGCCGGTGGATATCACGCTGCTCACCGTGCTTCCGCAAACGAGGCCGCCGTGGCCGGTTGATGAAGCCGCAGCCAGGCGGCTCGAAGAGCAGGCCCTCTTAAGCGCGCAGGATTTTGTGGAAGGAGTGGCCACCAAGCTGCAGGCGGCAGGCTATCGTGCGAAGGCCATGGCCGTTCTCGGCTCACCGGTCGAGCAAATTCTCCGCGAGGCAGGGAAGGGCAAACCGGACCTCATCCTGATGGGCACGAGCGGGCGGAAAGGGATCACGCGCTTCGTGCTCGGCAGCGTCTCCCACGCCGTTCTGCACCAGGCGCCTTGTCCGATGTTGGTATTTCGATAGGGGCGAGCGAATGTTCAAACGGCCTCCGGCTTTGTTGTAAGGAGCTACCACCCTCATCACCACCGGTGGCACGGGAGTCCACCGCTGAGAACCAATCCACTTCCCTCCCGCCCACACGAGTGATTTCTCACAGCGATAAGCGTATCCTTCGGCGGCACGCCAACCAGGAAAAGGCACTGGGATCTCGCCATGAGTCAGGCACCGCCGATACTCTCGGAACTTGTGAACCGGTTCGAACAGAACCGCGAGTCCTACAAGAGCCAAGGGTACAACGAAACGCAACTGCGTCGGGAGTTTCTCGATCCGTTCTTCGAAGCCCTCGGCTGGGATGTCGCCAACAAAGCCGGTCATGCGGAGGCCTATAAGGACGTCATCCACGAAGACGCCATCAAGATCGGTGGGTACACCAAAGCCCCAGATTACTGCTTCCGGATCGGCGGTGCGCGGAAGTTCTTCCTCGAAGCCAAGAAGCCTGCCGTCAATCTGAAGGACGATCTCAGTCCTGCCTATCAGCTTCGCCGTTACGCCTGGTCGGCGAAACTTCCGCTGTCCATCCTGACGGATTTCGAGGAGTTCGCCGTCTACGATTGCCGGACTCGCCCGAACCTGTCCGATAAATCCAGCGCTGGACGCATTCTCTACCTGACCTATCGGGACTACCTGGCCCGATGGGATGAGATCGCATCCGTCTTTACCAAGGACGCGGTCCTCAAAGGCTCATTCGACAAGTACGCCGCCACCGATCGGAAGCGCGGCACCGCTACGGTCGATGCCGAATTTCTAAAAGAGATCGAAATCTGGCGCGAGGCGCTCGCCAAGAATCTGGCGGTCCGCAATCCCAAGCTCTCCGTCCACGAGCTAAACTTTGCTGTCCAGCGCACCATCGACCGTCTCATCTTTCTCCGCATTTGCGAAGATCGTAGCGTCGAACCCTACGGCCAGCTTCAGGCCCTGTTGAATGGACAGAACATCTACGGGCGGCTCCGGTATCTCTACGACCAGGCTGATGATCGGTACAACTCGGGCCTCTTTCACTTCCACCCCGAAAAGGATCGGGCCGAATCACCGGACGACCTCACGCCCCGGCTGAAGATCGACGATAAAGTGCTCAAGGACCTCATCGTCCGGCTCTACTATCCCCAGAGCCCCTACGAGTTCTCCGTCTTGCCGATAGAAATTCTCGGGCAGGTGTATGAGCAGTTTCTTGGCAAGGTCATCCGGCTTACGTCAGGACACCAGGCCAAGGTGGAGGAAAAGCCGGAGGTCAAGAAAGCCGGCGGCGTCTATTACACACCCGCCTATATCGTGGACTACATCGTCAAGCACACTGTCGGCTCCTTGTGCGAGGGCAAGATGCCGAAACAGATCGCCAAACTGCGGATTCTCGATCCCGCCTGTGGGTCAGGGT
>DAISKX010000428.1:0-4139 GCA_036820725.1 Nitrospiraceae bacterium | reverse complement strand
TCCCATGTCACGCAAAAAAAGATGAGCCACGGGCGGCAAGGCGGGAACTTTAGTGCGTGGGAGCTGGCAACTCTGGAATGGAATGTGATTCGATGGCTTTAATGGCGCGCCCGTGCTCATCTAACTGAATAGTTATCTGTTGACCGACCGTGATCCCTTTGAACAATTCCGGTTTTTCGATATCGAAAAAAATAGCTTTTCCAAGCGACGTCTTCAGCATGCCCTTGTTTGTGGTGAGGTCGAGTTGCTCAATAATTCCGGAAACCGTATGGGAATCCGTTTCAGCCGGCTGCCCCCAAACCGGACCGGTCATTTGACCCATCGTGAGCATTAGCGTGAACAGCCCCCTGCTGACCAGGTGTCGCAACATCGTCATGACCATCACCACATCGTGATCGCCCGCAACCGATGCCCGAGTCCCGCGGTCGGCACCGATATACGGGCAACGGCGCCGTTGACCGTGACGCTCGCCCACTCGGTTTCTGCATCGGTCGGAATCGGAACATAGCGCTCGGCCGAACCACCGCTGATGATGATCCCCTGCTGCGCAAATTCAACCGTTACAGTTTCCGCATCCGCGAGCATTGTGAAATCAGCATGCACCTGGAACACTCCCTCGCGTTCCGACACCTCGATGATCGGCGTGAGCTGCCGGTTATCCATGTCGGCGGAGTACAATTGCTCGTCAGGCACCACGCTATGTGACACTCGAGAACAATGTGCATCTGTGACACTTGCCGGCGTTTTAGCCATGAGCTCCCTCCTTTTTGTTTCATCGAGCTGTGTGCTGCTTGGCCGTGTCACACTAAGGTTATTTCGCAAAAGGAGCCACTAGGATTGACCCTAGTTTGGAAATTCCGTCAATCACTGCAGCCCTTGCCACTAAGTAGCTGCTCGTACCCTCTCGAAGGAATTTATGAAGTCATCCAGATCGAAAGATCAACATATAAGTCTAGGAATTGTTGATCTGCTCGTCCGTTGAATGGCCGAACCTCTTTACATCAGCAAATCAACAGGGCATCAATAGATCAGCGCGGTTCACCAAGGACCAGCGATGGAAGGTCAAAATAAAATAATAGTAGAAAGCAAGGGAGATATCGAAGGCGGGATTGTATGAAAGTCCGGTGATTGGGGAAGCGGCGTCTCATCGCCGATCCCCAACCACGACATCGTATGCTACACCGACTTGAGGACATCCATTCGTTTACTCGTTGGTGTACTCATGGTGTACTGGCCCGGCCCGGGAGATGAAAGTTCAATCTCTCCGGTACGACTGAGCCTGTCCACTTCGAGAAAAACTTGATTCCATGTGTACTGGGGGCAGGCGCGAACAAGCATATCCAAGTTGCAGTTCGGCTGATGCCGAATCGTCTGCAGGACAATCCCTGTGATCGTGGTCCCGATCTCCCTGGACATCTGCATCTGCTGTTCGGCACGAACACTTTTTCCGGTCGGGACATAGCGGTCGACACACTCAGGACAATAGGTGTGCGTCAATCTATACGAGGAATCCCGAAGTTCGTAACGGTCCAGATAGGATCCGAGATTACACCACGACTCATGACGACCTATGCCCGTCAAACCATGGTCATCACGCACGAGCCCGCAGACGCAACAAATGGAAATGAACGGTTGACTAGCGACAGCACCCATGGTGGACCTCCCTTGGCTAGCGGCAGAGCTTACCGCTGAAAGTAATCTCTTCCCCCACGTTAGGGCACTAGGATGACCCCTAGTTTTCTCGTCGACTATCTTGTGCCCTCGTAGTAGGAACCACTATGCCCGTGTAGAGTCCCTCATATCGCCGCATCATACTGCCGCATCGAACAACTCTTCGGCTAACCGCCGGTCCTTCATACGCAGGGAAGGATGGGACCATCGCCTTTCACTCATGGTACGTTCCAACGGTTGCACCATCCTGCCACCGGCGCCTGGAAGATCGGTGATATGTCCACAGTTCAGACATCGGAGTCCTTCGTAAGACCAGGCGGAAGTTCCCGCCGTCGTCCCATAAAAATGATCCACAATTTTAAGGCCACCACATCGTTCGCAGCTCATCATGCCTCCTTCCAATTGATCGCATCGTCTTGGACGCGGTTTTGGATTCGACCGTTACCCGACGTGAAGGCTTCGGTCGATCGCGTTGGGCAGGTGACAAGCATAAACGCTGCCAAGTCATGGAGAGGCTTGCAACATTCGGAATAATCAAAAAAATGATTACGTGATCTCTCCAATCGAGATAGGTGTCCATCTATTTTTTACAGACGATCTTTCCTCGAACGGATATTATGTACCGACAGCAAGGCGATATGAGTGGGATGTCGCACGCGTGAATAAGCACTGCATCATCGTGCCGGGCAACTAAAAGCGGCGGCATCCATGGAGGGAATTTTTGTCCGCGCTTCCATACGCCGCTCTTGCGCTTGATGGATCGGGACTTCTTGTCGTCAGGATGGGACAAACTGTCCCATCTTTATCGACATGGCTATTTACTAAACTCATGAGCCCACTTAGGATTTGAATGGATGTGCTGCTACCCGGACCCACGGTTGCGTGAAGGCAAGGAAGTGGTCTTGCCAATAAATTGTGAACAGCGCTGCGGACATGGAAGCTATGAGGAGGGGCGACCGGATAACGGGACTGCTCTCCAATCGGTTCTTTTGCCGGCCCATGATGCTCAAGGAGCATCCCGGTAGTAACATTTTGAAAATATTGGCATTATTCTCGCATCCTTACATACGGTTGAAGAGGCCACTCGGGATCCGGTGGAAGCGATTATACGCCATGTCCAACAATGGGGGCTTGAAGTGAACTCGGATCGCGATCAACTGGTGTTGGAAAAAATCAATCGTCAGCGAGCTGAAGAGGCACTTGAGGATGCGCAGGAAAGGTTTCGCAGCATATTTGATTCGTCTCACGACGGATTCGCTTACACCACGTTCGAGGGACATTTTTTGGAGGTCAACGCCGCCTTCGAACGGCTGACCGGCTGCTCCCGAGAGGAACTGCTGAGCAGCATGCATCGCGAGGTGACCGCGCCAGGGGACGCCGCCAAGGAGGAGTCGAAGAGACGTGAATTGATCGAATCGATGCACGCGGTCGAATACGAAACCGAGTATGCCCGCAAAAACGGATCGCCGGTACCGGTACGCGTGAATGCCTTCGTCGTGAAAGGGCGGGACGGATCGACGACAGGTCTTGCAATTATTGTGAAGGATGTGACGGACCGCAAACAGACGGAGATGGCGCTCCGGAAGACTGCCGAAGAACTGCACCACAAGAACGAACAACTGGCTCAGGCGAATCAATTGCTCTCCGCCGCGCAACGTGCAGCCGCGAGAGTGCAGCGACTGTCCGCAATCGGACAGTTTGCGGCGACCGTAGCTCACAAGATCGGCACTCCGCTGACCGCCCTGTCAGGCCATGTTCAGCTCCTCAAGGAGGATCACTCGTTGTCTCCTCAGGTGAAGGCGCGGCTGCAGATCGTCGAAACCCAGATCGAGCGCACCTCGACCATCATCCAGGACCTGCTGGTCTACGCGCGCAGGCCCGACCCGGTGCGGTCGGTAATCGACGTGAACACCTGCCTGCAGGATTGTTCCGCATTGTTTCAAACCGAGTTCCTGCGCCAGCACGTGACCTGCACGGTACATCCGACCTCCTCCCCTGCTCATGTCTCTGCAGATCGCCAACAATTGCAGGAGGTCCTCAATCACCTGGTTGAGAATGCGCTGCAGGCCATGCCCGAAGGCGGGTCGCTGACGATGCGCACATCGGTATCTGGAGTAGCCGGCGGCGAAGGAGAGCAACGGATCGCCATGGAGATTGCCGACACGGGGGCCGGCATCGATCCGGAACACCTGGCACAGATCTTTCAGCCGTTTTTTACCACCAAGACTATCGGGAGAGGAACAGGATTGGGTCTCGCCATCGTGCAGGAGACGGTTCGGGCGCATGGCGGACAAATCACTGTGGAGAGCGAGCCGGGTAAAGGCTCCCGCTTTTCGATCTTTCTCCCGCTCGTGAGGAACGTCCAATGAAACTGGAACACTCCAACATTCTGATCGTCGATGATGACGCGGAGACCCTGGCGCTTTTGCATGAAATCCTGTCGAAGGAAGGATATGACATTTCAACGA
>DAISKX010000427.1:0-4155 GCA_036820725.1 Nitrospiraceae bacterium | reverse complement strand
CGAGGGACATGTGCTGACTCCAGTCCGGAACACCGTCATTCGTCAAACGTCAGTCGTCAACCGGCCGCGCTCCGTCTACCGGAACAACGTCAATCGTCATGCGTCAACCGTGGTTCGTCGACGGAACACGTCAACCGCACTCGGATTTTCTCGTTCATGGTTAGGAATGGTTCTTTCTTCACGTATGACGATTAACGAATGACGTTTGACGCATGGCGCTTGACGTGTCTACACCGCTTCACGAATCACGAATGACCGTTGACGTTTGACGAACGCCGTTTCACGCGTCACGTTTCACGCCCCGTGGCGGCGACGTGACGCCACAGGGTCCATACCACTACCGATGCCAGGAGTATGTATAGCAGGGTAAACAGCACGAACGGAATGGCGATTCCAGGCATGGGCGTGACGGCCTTGGCGGTTCGCATGACGCCATAGATGATCCAGGGTTGACGCCCTACCTCGGTCACCACCCATCCCGCTTCAATCGCAAGCATGCCGAACGGCGCCGCCAATACCAGACTCCGTAACAGCCAAATATGATTCAGGAGTGGCGGGTGCCTCCACCAGAGCCACCAGGCCCACAAGGTCAGAGCTGCGAGTGCGCACCCCAGACCGACCATGACTTGGAATGCGATATGAACCACGGCAACCGGAGGCCAATCGCGACGAGGAATCTGGTCTAAACCGGTCACGGTCGCGTCGGGATCCGTGTACAACAGGAGGCTCAGTGCCTTCGGGACCTCGAGCGAGTACGGAACGGTCTCGGTCTTCACGTCGGGCACCCCGCCGAGATGGAATGCCGCCCCCTGTTCCGTATGAAACAGGGCCTCCATGGCGGCCAGCTTAGCCGGCTGGTGTTTCGCCACCGCTTTGGTCAGAAAATCTCCGCTGAGAGGCTGCAGAAGGGCCGGAATGCCGCCCACGAGAAGGGCGATTCCGAGCGCCTGCTCGTGGAACAGTGAAGGCCCGTAACGGAGCAGCATAAAGGCGTGGATACCGGCGACCAGAAAGCCAGTCGCTGCAAAGGCGGCCAATACCATATGGACACATTCATCGAACGCATGGGGATTGGTCATGACAGCCCAGGGTTGAATGTCCCGGGGAAGGCCGTCCACCAGTTGGAAACCCGACGGGGTATTCATCCAGGCATTGGCGGCCACGACCGCAATGGCCGATCCCACTCCGCTCAATGCCACGATGGCTCCTGCCGCGACATGCAGCTTGGGAGACAGATGCGACCATCCATAGAGGTAGATGCCGAGAAAGATGGCCTCGGTAAAAAAGGCAAATCCCTCGAGGGCGAAGAGCGGTCCGATGATCGGCCCGGCCCACTCCATGAAGTGCGGCCACAAGAGTCCGAGTTCGAACGACAGGACCGTCCCGGAGACGGCCCCGACGGCGAAGAGGATTGCGGTGCCTTTGGACCACCGTTTGGCCAGCGTCAGATAGGACTCTTGTCCCGTGCGGATCCAACGCCATTCGGCGATCGTCATCATGAGCGGCATGGCGATGCCGATGGCGGCAAAGACGATATGGAAACCCAGCGACATCGCCATCTGGCTGCGTGCCGCAAAGAGGTCGGTCATGGATTGTCGGGTCCCTTCCAGGATTGTTTTCTGAGCGCCATCTGGATCATCACTTCCCGAATCAACACTTCCACCTCCCGATTCATCAGGAGGATCGTCGCGCGCAGCATGTCGAGCATTTGTCCGCGGACGACCAGGTCACTGCTTCGGTAGGTCCCTCCTCCGGCAAACAGAAGTTGGATCCGCTTGCGTTCCTCCTCCGAACCTTCCGCCCCCATGCGGCCTTCCTGTCTCCAGCCGTCGACCAGTTCCTCTCGAAATGTTCGGCGATCCGGGCCCTCTTTCATCGGACGGTCGAGAAACTCCCAGACCGAAGGGGGAATGAAACGGGCCGTATCCGGCTCGTCCCACACTTCGCGAAGAATATTATCCGGATGTTCGAAATATTGTTCGCTTTCCTGGTAGAGGGCTGAAATACCGAGCGCGCCGGCTATTGTGCCGCCGACGATCCCCGCAATGCCTTCACCGATCGATTCAGTCGCAGCGAGGCTGAACCCGCCGCTTGCGACTGCGGCGCCGGCGCCGATGATGACTGCCAGTAACGTTTGTTGTTTGATGCGGGCCTGTTCGGAATTCTTCAGCCTATCGGCCACCTGATAGGTTCGCTCGATTTCACAACTGATATGGGCGGCAGTACTCGATATCGCGATCATCGACAGCAGCACGCGACCCAAAACTTCCTGGCGAAGCGAGAGAATGCTGATACGGCGCGACGCGTCAACCTCCGGCAACTCTTCCGCCAGCTCCAATTGATTGATGAGCGGGAGCACGTCGATTGCCTGGGCTGTCTGGATGGCCCGCCAGGAAAAAGAGGTGGGGAGTCGGTCGCGGGTTGCACGAACGAGGGGCTCGTCCTGGGAGTGATCGACGTCCTCGAGTGAGACGGCTCGAAGTTTGGTCTCGGTCTGTGAAGGTGCACAGCGCCGCTCATTGGTCTCTGTCGTACGTTGCTCCGAGTATCCAGTCGTCAAGGCGCAACCGGCGCAGAGCGCCGGCACTACAATAGTCATCGGGAACCAGGACAGGCGATGGGAAGTGTGCGTTTCTTGGGTATTGGACGGATGACGAGCGAAATCGGACCGGGCATGATGGGGCGGAGACCGCTCATGCACGTCATGTGAGCTTGAGGGACCCGCTCGTGGCCGATAGTCCACACTCATCCTCGCTCATCGATCACGCCCCGCTCCCACCCGAAACGGACCGCGTCTTTATACCGATCCCAGAGTCCCATCGTGCCGTCGTTCCAGCCGCGACGAGCCTGTAGCTCGAGCGTGCTCCAATCCATTTTGCTGTAACGCTTATCCGTCGCGAGTTCGTAACCGTATTGATAGGCCGGGCGATACTGGTTGTATCCATACCCGGAATCGGCATAGTGGGTTTCATAGTGTTGTTTGAACTGAGGTTCCTGCCGTGTGAACCGTTCGAGCTCCCGCTGGTCGATCTGCGGCAGGTTGGGCGTCTGGCCCGCGCCAGGTTGTTCGGTCTTGGCCATGGTGGATGCGCGCTCTGCCTGCATCGCGTGACCTGTTCTATCCTCCCGCTGATGCGATGGTGGAGAAGACTGGCAGGCGACAGCCAGTATCAACGACCATGCGAAGAGACTGAGTCCTATATATCGTGTCATGATGCCCTCCTTTCCAAGGAATTGCGGAAGCGGATTCGAGCCAGGCGCCCATCGTGCCGGGAGGAAAATCGACCAACCAGCAGGCCCGCAAATCCGAGCCCAATGGCCACGAGCCACTTGCGGTGAGTATTGCTCCACAGGTGCAAACTGAAGTCACACGCACCATCGTCGAAGCGGCCACGGGCGCCATAATCTCCGGGTAATGCCTCGAACAGGTTATTCGGTCGATCGGGATCGACGCGCATAGCCGTTTGCTGCGTCTCGTAACCGACCCGGGCTAGGTAGTGATCGAGCAATCCAGGGATAAATTTGTTCCCCACAATTGCTTTTACCGTAGGCCATCCCACCCAGAGCTCGCGTCGCCTGTGGTGCGCAGCCCAATAGATGGCGCGCGCAATCACCTCCGGTTGAAAGATGGGCGGGACCGGCTGCGGATGGCGCGGCATCCGGGATTTGATCCAGCTGAACTGCGGCGTATTCACGGCCGGTAGCTGGACGGTCGTCAGATGGACGCGGCTCCTGTCGTGAATCAGCTCCGACCGCAGCGAATCGGTGAAGCCTTGTACGGCATGCTTGGCTCCGCAGTAGGCGGACTGCAGCGGAATGGAACGATAGGCGAGCGCGGATCCGACCTGGACGATCACGCCACGGTCGCGCATCAGCATTCGGCGCAGGGCAGCCAGCGTGCCGTACACGTACCCGAGATAGGTCACATCTGTGACACGGCGGAATTCTTCCGCCGACATGTTCTTAGCCGGCGACAGAACGGATACCATGGCGTTGTTGATCCAGATGTCGATGGGACCGAAATGTCGCTCGACCGATTCGGCTGCTTCCTCGACCTGGTCATCGTCGGCCATATCGGTCGTCAATGCTAGAGCTCGACCTCCGGCCGCTTCGACTTCACGCCTTGCCGCCTCCAGTCCGTCGCGGCTGCGCGCC
>DAISKX010000426.1:0-4159 GCA_036820725.1 Nitrospiraceae bacterium | reverse complement strand
CCGACCTCCTCGATCGGATGCGCCTCGCCCTTTCTCAGTAAGGCATTGTAAACCGGACGATTGGCCTGGTTTTCCAAGACCCATTCCTTGGCAAACTGCCCATTCTGGATTTCCGTCAGGATTCGTTTCATTTCTTGTTTCGTCTCATCGGTAACGACGCGCGGCCCGCGGGTGATATCACCGAATTTGGCCGTGGTGCTGATTGAGTACCGCATATTCGCAATTCCACCTTGATAGATTAAATCTACGATAAGTTTCACCTCGTGCAGGCACTCAAAATACGCCATTTCTGGGGAATATCCCGCTTCAACGAGGGTTTCAAATCCTGCTTGAATCAGGGATGTCAATCCGCCACAGAGGACGACTTGCTCCCCGAACAAATCGGTTTCCGTTTCCTCTCGAAAATTTGTCTCAATGACCCCTGCACGTCCTCCCCCGATCGCACTCGCATATGAGAGTCCGACCTGACGCGTGTTTCCGCTTGGATCCTGATGAATGGCCAACAAACAGGGGACACCGCTTCCTTTGGTATATTCGGATCGAACAAGGTGCCCGGGACCCTTCGGCGCCACCATAAACACATTGATGTTGGCCGGGGGAACGATCTGGCCGAAATGGATATTGAACCCATGTCCGAACGCAACATACGCGCCGGGTTTCAGGTGAGTGGCGATCTCCTGGCGATAGATGGCAGGCTGCGCTTCATCCGGGGCAAGAATCATAATCACATCAGCGCCTTTCACCGCATCCGCCACCGGCATCACTTTCAAGCCGCTGGCCTCAGCCTTGCGCCATGAACTCCCTTCTCGCAGGCCTACCACGACATTGACCCCGCTCTCCTTCAGATTGAGCGAATGGGCATGGCCCTGGCTGCCATATCCGATCACGGCGACCGTTTTCCCACGGACTAACTGTGTGTCGGCATCCTTGTCATAATAAATCTTCATGCGTGAACTCCCGGGTAAGCGATGAATGGTCAGACAGATAGGTCGATCAAGGATCGCGGCGCGACTATTCTCTCGCGACCTTTTTCGGTTGGGTGATCGCAGGCCTCGCAGGCTCCCGAGCGATCGCCACGCGACCGGTCCGGATCAGTTCCTTGATGCCGAGCGGTTGGAGGAGGTTGATGATCGCTTCAATTTTCTTCGGATCGCCCGTCACTTCGATCGTATAAGTCGAGGGAGTCGAATCGATGACGTTGGCTCGAAAAATGTCGGCGATGCGAAGCGCCTCCGCCCGGTCCTCCGCTCTCGTATGAACCTTGATCAGGGCAGTTTCCCGCGACACAAATTCACTTTCGTTCATATCGACCACTTTGATGACATCAATGAGCTTGTTGAGCTGTTTGACGATCTGTTCGACAATGCGGTCATCGCCGGAGGTCACAATCGTCATTTGAGACATCGACGGATCCAGTGTCGGTGCAACCGATAAACTCTCGATGTTGAAGCCGCGTCCGCTGAACAACCCTGCCACGCGAGATAGCACACCAAACTTATTTTCGACCGTTACAGAGATAATGTGTTCCATAGGCATGCACAGAGCATATAGCCGATGGCTGTTAGCCACAGAGCGCGTGCTGCCAGCGCCCCTGCTATCAGCTATACGCCATAACCCATCAGCTCTTTCCTTATGCCGTCAGTATCGTATCTTTATCTTCAGTCGTAGACATCCCGCCAGCCTGCTTTTTCTTTAATTCCGGCGGATCTTCCAGAATCATCTCGTGGTTACAACCTCCGGCTGGAATCATCGGATAGCAATTCTCGTATGGATATGTCGGCACATCCACGACGACGGGCCTATCAGTATCGATCGCCTCTTTCAGGACTGCATCAAGGTCTCCGACCTTCTTGGCCCTTAAGCCAAGAGCGCCATAGGCATCGGCCAATTTCACGAAGTCCGGCGTCGTGTCCAGGTAGCTGGAGGCGTACCGCCCTTCATAAAAAAGGTCCTGCCACTGTCGCACCATGCCATGAAAACCGTTGTTCAGAATAATTACTTTCACGGGCAGCTTATGAACCACCGCAGTGGCCATTTCTTGCATGTTCATCTGTACGCTGCCATCGCCGGCCACACACAACACGAGCCGACCACGGTAGGCTGCCTGAGCGCCCATTGCGGCCGGAAATCCGAACCCCATTGTGCCCAAACCTCCGGAGGTCAGCCATCGGTTCGGTTGGGCCAACTTGAAGTATTGAGCGGCCCACATTTGGTGCTGTCCCACATCGGTGGACACGATAGGATCGCGATCTTTCGTCAGGTCGTATAAGCGCTTGATGACATGCTGCGGCTTGATCGGACCATCAGCTTCCTGTCGATAAGACAGCGGGTGAGCCCTTTGCCATTCGCGCACCTGATCCAACCACGGTTTCCGGAGCTCCTTGTGGTCCCCGTTGACCGTCATCTTGAGAATCTGGTTCAGCTCGCGCAGGACTGATTTGCAGTCGCCAACGATCGGTATATCGACGTGAATGTTCTTACGGATGGAGGTCGGGTCGATATCGATGTGGATGATCTTGGCATAAGGACAAAATTCAGAAACTTTGCCGGTCACCCGATCATCGAAGCGCGCTCCGATCGCAACCACCAGATCGGCGTAGTGGACGGCCATGTTGGCAGAATACGTTCCATGCATACCCATCATGCCCATCGACAGCGGATGTTCCCCCGGGAATGCCCCCAGTCCCATCAGCGTCATATCGACCGGGATTTGCGTCATTTCTGCCAACTCCAGCAACTCCTTGGAGGCGCCGGAAAAGACAACGCCGCCACCCACGTATAGAACCGGTTTCTTGGCCTTCGTAATCGCTTCTGCCGCTTGCTTGATCTGCCACTTGTTTCCTTCATAAGTCGGGTTGTATCCACGTATAGACACCGAGTTGGGATAGGTAAACTCGGCCTTGTTCATTGAGACGTCCTTCGGAATATCCACCAACACCGGCCCCGGTCTTCCGGTCGTCGCGATGTAAAATGCTTCCTTGATCGTCATTGCGAGATCATTCACATCTTTCACGAGAAAATTGTACTTCGTGCAAGGCCGGCTCAGCCCGATATTGTCGGCCTCCTGAAACGCATCGTTTCCGATCAGACTCGTGGGCACTTGGCCGGTGAAGCACACAAGCGGCACCGAATCCATGTAAGCATCCGCCAACGCCGTGATAACATTCGTCATTCCTGGCCCGGAGGTCACCAGGGCGACACCAGCCTTTCCTGTGGCTTTGGCATAGCCTTCCGCCATATGGCCTGCCCCCTGTTCATGGCGGGTCAAAATCACCTCGAGATCCTTCTGCTGATACAACATGTCAAATATTTTGAGTACCACGCCGCCGGGAAGAGCAAAAATCGTCTTCACGCCCTCCCGCTTGAGACACTCAATAAAAATTTCGGAGCCTGTCAGCTTCATGGTGACCTTCCCTTCGTGCACTGTCTTGAGAATCAGACAGAAGGGTTGAGAGACTGGACAATGGCCTGCTATCTTCTCGCAGGTGATGTTTTCCTACTGAAAAATCAATGGGTAAGAATTTCAGATGGTACCACCGAGGCTCAAGAGAGGTCAAGAGTGAGCTCGACCGACGCCCTACACATAACGGGGCACGGGCACAAGAAATACCATGCTAACGTGCACCCTCTGGGACCGTGGATAGGCTGTGCACGATAAGATGCCTGTCAGTGTAATTGTTTATTCTCGCCTCGATTGCCATCTATGTGGCGTCATTCATCGTATGGCTCGCCATCTTCAAAAAGAATTGTCTTTCGAACTTCAGAAAATTGACGTCACCACTGACGAAAAGTTGGTCGCCGCGTACGGAGACCGGGTCCCCGTGGTGCTTATTGATCACAGAGAAAGATTCTTTGGAACCGTGACGGAGGGCCAGTTGCGAAGGGCAATCAAAAAAGCGCGTTGGAGAAGCCCTATAAGCCGGATTCTGTCCCGCATCAAGCTTGCGCTCACACGGGGGTGATCATTTCTCTGGGACTCGAGTCACCTCGAGCCTCAAGCGACCTACCCGAGGACCTCGGCCGGGCCAGCCTTTCTGCCGCACCTGAAAATAGCGCAGCAGCCGTCCCCCTATTTGGTCTTGCTCCGGACGACGCTTACCGTGCCATTGATGTCACCATCAATGCGGTGGGCTCTTACCCCACCGTTTCACCCTTACCT
>DAISKX010000425.1:0-4170 GCA_036820725.1 Nitrospiraceae bacterium | reverse complement strand
CCTGCAAACAAGCGGCACGATGGTGTCTGGTAGTGACAACACAGCGCCCACCCAAAGGGCAATGGCGAGACGAGTGCACCACGTCACTCGCCAAACGTCATTCGTCAACCGTGGTTTCGCCAAGACGTCAAGCGTCACTCGTCATCCGTGGAGCATGAAGGTTCCTTGTTTTCTTCACGCATGTTGGCCAGTTGACACTCTTCACTATCTCACCCGCCCACCCCGAGCCTGCCAAGACAGGCTCGTTTCCGTATCACGCCTCTCAGTTTTGGCGCCTCGTCACGGTAACACTGTGGAGCCAGGCCAGCTCGGTCCGGACGTCCGCCCCGATAGGACAAAACACGGGAGCCGAGCTATTGTTGCTCTCGACCCGAGCCATCAATGTCCTCCCTTCGACTTCCAGCACCCCCAGATGCTCGTAGCGATCGATCACGCAGGTCTCAATGCGGGAGTTCCGATCAACGGCAATGGTCTTGGCCACCACCGGCTCTTGAAGCGTGACAAGATCGTTGGGACGAAAGGTAGGCCGTTCCCGTATTTCCATGGCGATCAGGATGGCCGATCCCACCACGATCACGCAGAGAGCGACGAGTATGAGAAACCCGCGCCGGGGGTAGCGTATTTTCACCCAGCGGACGAAGCTCATCACCCCCATCACCAACAACAGACCGACGAAGCCGAACACCAGGAAGATCAGCGCAACGCGAACGTTCATAGGGGTTCACAGACGATCATGAGTGCGAGCCTATCGGATGTGAAGCGCATCATCACACGGACACCAGCAGCCTGGCATCATTCAAGTGCCGACTATACGCGGGAATCGTTTACACAGCTTGAATTCACCGGATGGACGCCGTTACGTCTTTGGTTTGACGCAGTTCGCTCCACCGCGTTCGGAGCACAAACGGTACCGGGTCATGTCCGTCCAGATTTCCAACATTTTGTAGACGTCATCCCATGAGTTGAATGAGTCTGCATCAAGGCGCTTGTTGCCTACCCGTCGATCTGCCGCAGCTCCGAGAATCTCGCCGGTCTGCGCATCGGAAATCTTCACTTCGATGCTCGCGTCGCCCACAAACAGCGGCTTCCCGGTCCCCAGGTTCTTGAGCAAGGAGCCGAGAGCCAGCGCGTTCATTGGTGCGGGGATCGTGGAGACGGCACGTAAGACCACATAGGCCGGATCGGCCCTCGTGATCGCCGCCTGAATGCGCAACGTGCCGGGCCCAGGATCCGCCACCATGTCATAATCCTTCGACAGACTGAGATAGACCAGGCTATAGAGAAGATCCGCGACATGCTGGGCTTCCTTCTGCCGTTTCGCATCGGTCGTTGGAGGTCCCCAGATCTCCGCATGGTCCAATAACACGCGTGTATACGTTCCGCGGGGAATGGCAGCGATCTTCGCACTCTTGTAGATCAACAAGGCTTCGCCATCCACACCTTTCCGCATCATGGGGTACAGATCACCAAGAAATCCTGAGGTCTCGACAGACCGAGCCTGTTTTGTCGGAGCACACCCGACGAGACACACGAGCAGACTCAGAACGGTGATGGTCGCGGACCGACGCAGAGGGAGATCTCTCAAATTTTTCTCGGCTTTCAACCGCGGCCCTCCCCTCCGGCGCGTGACGGGATATCGCTGACCGACGCGACCACATAGACGCCGTCCGCGGTCGTCATCGGGGTCAGAATGATTGCGACGGGAAATTCCGTGCCGTCCTTCCGCAAGCCGATGAAGTCGCGGCGACCAGTCGCCCTGAAGTCGGGGTCGGTGAGAAGCGCGGGGCGGTGCTCAGGATGTCTGGTGCGGAACCGGTCGGGAACGAGCCGATCCACCGACTGCCCGAGGAGCTCGAGCCGGTCGTAGCCGAATTGCGCGGCTAGTTGCGCGTTCGCCAGCAGAATCATCCCGTCTGCATTCACCATCACCATTCCGTTCAGCGCGGATTCCACCATAATGCGCAGGCGCTGCTCGCTTTCGCGGAGCGCCTCTTCCGTCCGTTTTCGTTCCGTGATGTCTTGAGCAAACACCAGGACACCCATGTTCCCCTCCGCATCGCGGTACGGGACCTTGTCGGTCTGCACCCACCGTTTCTCATGCGACCCCGCATACAGCTCGACGATCCCGAGCTTCGGTTGACCCGACGCAATCACCTCCATGTCGTCCCGATGATACTTCTCGGCCTCCTCCGGATAGAGATCGTATGTGGAACGGCCTTCAATCTCGGCGACGGATTTGTTGATGGATTCAGCCGCGCGACGATTCGCGCGCAAGATCCGATTCTGGTCGTCCTTATACCAGACCATCGCAGGGATCAGATCCAGCAAGACTTGTTGTTCGATCTGCTGCTGGCGCAGTTGCGCCTCCGCTTCTTTCCGGTCGGTGATGTCGCGCACAATGCCGCAATGAAAACGCCGGCCGTCCGAAGTCCAACTGCTGAGTGACATCTCGACGGGAAATTCACGGCCGGTCTTGTGCAAGCCGTGCATCGTCACGGTGGTCCCCTTGAGGCGGAACTCGCCGGTGATGCGGACCCGTTCCAAAGCGCGCAGGTGGGGAGCGCGGTACCGTTCAGGCATGATCGTCGTGAGCAGTTGCCCGATTATTTCGTCGGCCCCATATCCGAAAAGGCGTTCGGCGGCGCCATTCCACGTCAGGATATGTCCTTCTCCATCAGCGAGAACGATCGCGTCGGGGGCGGTTTGAACCACTTCCCGAAAACGTTGCTCGCTCGCCGTCAGGGCGCTTTTGGCTGAGGCGGCCTCGATCGAGAGGTCTTTGACCCCCACCGCCCGCCGGACCAGCGCTTTCAGTTCTTCCGCATCATAGGGCTTCGTCAAGTACCCGAACGCCCCCTCCGTGAGCGATCCGTACTTCTTGGCCACCTCCACAAACGCGGTCAGCATGATGACCGGCAATGCGGGATCGATCTCTTTCAGCAGCGTCAGCACGGAGAGGCCATCCATATCAGGCAACATGACGTCCAGCAGCACGGCGGCAAAAGGCTCGGCCTTCGCCTTGGCAAGTGCCTCGGCGCCGGTACCGGCCACTTGTATGCGGTACCCCGCATGTCCAAGGAGATCATGCAGCGCGAGGGCAATGTCGGGATCGTCGTCGACGATAAGAACAGCAGGAGGAAGAACTGTTGCCGGAGGTCTAGCCATAGAGATGACAGTCAATGCGAGTCAGTCAGTCGTACCGTTTCATCGATGCGTCAATTTTGGATGCGCATTTTCCTCCCTTTCAGGTACGGAGTCTAGTACACCGCGTCAATCGTCAATCGTCAAACGTCACTCGTCAACCGAAGCTTCGCCCACCGCAAGACGTCAATCGTCAGCCGAAATCGAGAACAGCGCTTCACTTCTTCACGGATGACGCTTGACGAATGACAATTCCTGCTCCCGCCATTTGCGATACGCTCTCTATTTCTTCCGATACACGTTCAATCCGACTTTCTCATCGCGGTTTGGAATGGTGACATTCCCTTCCGTCGAAGCAATGATGATGGTTTTCCCCGAAGCTGACGGCCCAAACTCCTTCGACAGATCCACCTTGATCGTCAGCATGGTCCCTTCGACGGTCATCTCCACATTCTTCATGACAACGCCCTCTCAGTCGCATCCCACGTCATATTTCAACACATGCCTCGGCGGCGTCCATCGTCATTTGTCCCTCGTGTCTCATGCACTACGTCAAGCGTCAGTCGTCAACCGGGGTTTCGCCCACCGCAAGACGTCAACCGTCGATCGTCAACCGTAGTCGAGAACAGCGCTGATTTCTTCACGAATCACGAATGAGCATGACGCATGACGGACAACGATTCCGGTCGTTCGTCCCTCGTATCTCGTAAACGACGCTTGACGTGTGACGGTTGACGCTCTCACACCTCCCCCTCACTCTTTCAGGACAAACGTGACCTTCAGTGCCACACGGTATTCCGTAATTTTCCCATCTATGATCTCGACCTTCTGATCTTCAATCCAAGCACTCTTCACGTTCTGTAGGGTCTTATTTGCGCGGGCCACGCCAACTTGTACAGCATCCTCAAAGCTCTTTGGCGATGCAGCAATGATTTCCGTCACGCGTGCAACAGACATGGAGACCTCCCCTGGTTAAGAATAGTGTGATCAGCAGTTAGGCTAGGCCGTCCCTAAAGTGGAGTCAAGCAC
>DAISKX010000424.1:0-4174 GCA_036820725.1 Nitrospiraceae bacterium | reverse complement strand
ATGCGCAGAAAAGACGCAAGACATATGCCTTCTACTTTGGGGACACCACACTAGCCCGGCGCAAATCCGTCTGATTCCCAAGAATAGAATCTTACGTAACGCATTTTCGTAGGCATCACCTCTAGCAGCGAATGCCTACATTGATTCATCTTCCGTGTGAGGTCATCATGTCGCCCGCCATGACAAGGACCACGGATGACGGAGCACAGTTATAAAGACTACAAAATTCTGTTACTGGCCTCTCTACAGGACAATGGTCTCTGGGCATGTCCGTATCTTGTAGAACGCCAAGATAGCGCGGAAGTGCCTGCCCCGCGTCTTACTCCACCTGGGCTCTGGGATAGCAAGACCCACGCAGAGGCGGGAGCCTTGGCGCATGCAAAGGCCTGGATTGATGCTGGGCGTGCCCGATGATAGGCGTCAGAATCTTGGGAGGATTCAGCCTGCAAGATCTCCCCTCTTGTGGACGATTTCGGGGTCATCACGCCTCCATGATTTGGACCACTGAAAAGCCAACGACACCCGGATGGTATTGGTACCGTCCCGCTTCTGACCAGGACATCGAAGTCGTCGAAATTGCCAGACTCCATAGAGAGAATCTTCATATTTACATGCTTGGCCACCCCGATCTGTGCCCGCCATATGAACAGGTGAAAGGCGAGTGGGCTGGACCGTTGGAGCCTCCTCGGTAGGTATATGGCGCACTTCATCATTGTCGACGAAGGGCGAGACGAAGATAAGGATCTCTATGTTGCGCATTGCTTGTACGGCCCTGCCGGCAAGCCGCTCAAAGTCGTGATCACAGGCCCCGCGCTTACCTATTTGAAGAAAGAGATCACGCCCCGTCTGAGCACTCTGGTCGGCCGGGCGATCGATGCGGCTGAAGTGCTGATGTGGAAGAACGACGAGGTTGTGCTGGTCGAAATGAGCGGCGCCATTCTCCATGAGATGATGGTGCAGTTCCGCCAGGGGTCGTCTTGACTTAAAGCGGTGCATGAATGGATGAGAAGAGCGGAATAGAGGCGCTGGTCAAGGAACTGTCATACCTTCGCGTTGCGGTCAGTGCATTAAACCCTGACCCGCAGGAGACGACTCAACAATACCGAAGAAGGCAACAGCATCTCTGGATAATCGCATTCATGTCTGTGTCGGCCTCTGTCAGTGCGATGGTCATTTCCGTTTTCGCATTACTTCGAAAATGCCAGTAGAGGTTGCGGTCGCTGTAGGGCCCAATAGCCCTGGCCAACAAACTCCTCACAAGGTCACTTCGATAGGTATAGACCCGCAAGCCAAAATACTAGAACGGTGGTAAGATGCGACAGATCGAGTGTGGCAATCTAGCGGGGGAGGTTGCTATGGCGCGTATCTTGGTCGTGGATGATGAGGCAAGCATCAGGGAACTGCTCTGCGATGTGTTGAGTCGAAAAGGACATGAAGTACTCCTTGCTGACGGGGGACAAAAGGGCCTGGCTCTCTTCCAAAAGAAGCATCCCGAGCTGACGATTCTCGATCTCCATATGCCCGACCTGAACGGGATCGACGTGCTGAAGAGCATCCGCGCCCAAGACGAACGAGCCCACGTCATCATCCTGACGGGATATGCCACAGAAGAGGCGGTCGCCATGGCTCGGACCCTGGGTGTTACCAATGTCTTGAACAAAGAATTTTCGCTGCATGAATTGGGGGCGGCCATTAAACGGTACCTTGGCGAGATGCCACCCCCACCGACCGAAAAAGGTGACCCTGCATAGAAAAAGGCGAACGCACCTCACCTCATCGATTCGTCAAGATCTGCATTCCGTTACGTTTCTCTCGGTTCCCGTCCAATGGTTTGCTCAATAGCCTGCAAATGGCTCTACTGGCCGCGCGACACCCATGCTACGTTGTTCGTCTATGATCAAGGTAGTCACCACGGTCCACAAGTCAGATCATCCGGCGAGCCCCGCATGGAGAATTCACTCGTGTATCGTTGATTTTGGAGAACGGGACGGTCCCCTCATGTTCTCTTCCGCCACGATCTATCCGTCTCCCGAAGCGGCCCATGCGGCCAGTCGTGTCGAGGCCTTAGAGAAGATTCGGGTGCGTGGCCACACCGAACCGGAAGATGGAATCGTCTGGAAGCTTCAGGTCATTCCGTAACTCCCACCCGCCCTTACTTCCTATCCCAGTTGTTTCCCTCGTAGAGCTATTTACGTTGTATAAGGCTCGGCTTCACCGTAGAGTATGTGCATGTGTAAAGGCTGCTCCCAGGTGTGAGCACCTGGCCACCTTGCATCCCTCAATCAACTCCCATAGGGAAAGGCTCTTTTGTTACTGGAATGGGCTGCCATATTCTTCCTCTTCGCACTGGGAGTAGGCGCGTTCGCCTCTCCGGGCATCTCGGAGGGCACGACGGAACTCGCTAAGATTCTCTTCTACATGTTCTCGGCCATTTGTATGATGCTGCTCCTCGCGAAACTAACTCTCGCGAAACAACTCCGACAGCTGTATGGCAAAATGGTGAGATAGAGGACTTCCTTGCGACTTATGATTTTAGCGCTTCAGGAATTCTCTTCCCACATCCTCAGAATCCTCGCGCCTGGACAGCAGGCTGATCAATCAATGCCAGCACGATCTTGTCTTGACCGGAAAGGATGGGGACGGGCAATGACGGTGACGGGTTCAAGCATGGGATCTCCTCATCAGCTCGTGAGCGCCTCAAGCGCCTGATGTAATTCACGAGTCAACTGTGAATTGATTTTCGTTTGATCGTGTTCGGCAGCCAACATGCCGGTGAGTCGATCTGGCGTTGACAACACCGCATCGCAAACCTGACGCCCTCGTTCAAACATGATCTGCTTTACCGTCGCGACTTCGATCAGTTCTTTCCCTCTTACGCGATTTTCAAGTTCCACTCGATCGGCTCGCGCCTTCGTCAGTCTCGTGCGCTCTGCGCTCAGATTGTTGTGATTCGACCGAAGAAAGGTCACATAGGCACGCATCGAGGCGATTAGATCGTAGGCTCCGACATGAATCGGCTTCGGGAGATCGCCATTCGCAATCAACTCCGACACGCGACGCGGGGACAAATCTAACGCGTGTGCGAGTTGCTGGCGGTTACCGGTAAGAAATTAGGAGTGACGGCCATCGTGCTTCCTTCAGTGAACAGGAACCCCTAAAAGCGTTCTGTGCCAGGCGTTCCACCGCGCATACACACCACCGCGATCGATTTCTCCCAGGAAGGACCCCCATCTAGCTGGCGCAAATACCGTAAATCTACGCTCATGCGAACGCATTAAACCCTTCTGTGTAATGTCGCGTTCGGTGATGTGGACCTATACTTTCATCCATGGAAAAGACCGCTGAACTGCTCTTGGATCTCTTCGCGCAATCCGCCTTGGATAAAAGATTCCTCCAGTCCGAAGACTGGCAACGATTGTACGATTTCACTATTCATGTGCATCTTCGACATCTGCCCATCTCCAGTTGGAACGTCGTGACATACCTGTTGACCCATGACTTCTCACACGAAGCGGCCAGTCGGATCAGCGCAGAATTCGAACGATTCCTTGAGCTCCTCAACCGGTACGATGCGCAAAAGACCGGGCCCGTCAGGGGTCTCTGAAGATGGACGAATCGGCCATGCAACTGCTTCATGACTTTGCCCAGACCTGCCCTCGAGTGTCCCTCGACCAGGACGCGTGGCAACAGCTCTATGCCTTTACACTCCACATCCACCGACGGGGCTTGAACACCCATCACAGAACGGTCCGCGATTATCTGATCAGCCATGGCTGTTCTCTGCAGAAAGCAAGCTGGTTGAGTGCACAATATCAACGCTTCACCGAGCTCTTGACCTTGTATGACCAACAGCAAGCCTCGTGAGCGAACCGCACCTGCTACACTTTATGTGTGACCGCGTCAGGAGGCCCCGATGCTGATGACAGAAGAAATGTTTCTCGTGTCCTGTGTGTTCGCCCTCCCGGTGTTCTGGACGTTGCTTAAGATGTCTGTGAACCATAGTGACCAACATCCACACCAACCGACCCCTCGACCAGCCCTCTCTTCAGAGAAGAAGCAACCATTCGACAAAGCCGCATAATCCGCTTCCTTCATTCATAGAGCCCCATTCCTGCTCCCCCCAGGGCCGTTCGGCCTCTTCATCTCAGTAAATATTTGTCTCATAGTTAGGATG
>DAISKX010000423.1:0-4185 GCA_036820725.1 Nitrospiraceae bacterium | reverse complement strand
GTGAAGCCTGTTGCAGAATCATGCTAGGGGTATTCCTAGTTGGGGCTAGACTATGAAGCTGTTACTCCAAACGATCCTCTCGGGCGAACAAAACGCATGGCCCTTTCCAACAAGCCCATAACATCGAAAACGACACAGGCCGATCGCACATCCTGGCGACTCGAGCTCGGTGCCAGCCTGACTCAAGACGGAGTCCGGTTCCGTGTCTGGGCCCCGAAGCCTTCAAGAGTAGAGGTCGTGTTAGAAAACAAGGGCGGGGTCTGTCTGCTCGAAAAGGACAGGGAAGGCTACTGGTCCGGTCTCATCCCTGACGCCAAAGCCGGCATGACCTATCGCTATCGCTTGGACGGGAAGGATGTATTTCCAGATCCCTGTTCGCGCTTTCAACCGGAAGGACCCCACGGCCCATCGCTCATCGTCGATCCAGCATCCTACCAATGGCGGGATGAACATTGGCAAGGTGTGAGCATGCATGGCCAAGTCATTTATGAACTCCATATCGGCACCTTCACGCCGGACGGCACTTTCGATTCGGCGATCAAGGAGCTTGACGAACTGAAGCGGCTCGGAATTACCGTCATCGAAGTCATGCCGGTCGCGGAGTTTCCCGGCCGATGGAACTGGGGATACGACGGCGTCGATCTGTACGCGCCGGCACATGTGTATGGCGATCACGAGGGGCTGAAGCGATTTGTCGATCAGGCACACCAACGGGGGCTAGGTGTCATTTTGGACGTGGTCTACAACCATCTGGGGCCCGATGGAAACTATCTTCCGGCATTCACTCACGAGTTCTTTACGGATCGGCATGCGAATGAATGGGGGGAATCGATTAATTTTGATGGCCCCGGATCACACGGAGTCAGGGAGTTCTTTATACAAAACGCCTGTTACTGGATCAAAGAATTTCATTTGGACGGACTGAGGCTCGATGCCGTTCACGCGATTCATGACGAGAGCCCTGTGCATGTGTTGGCCGACCTATCGCGGCAGGCGAGACAGGCGGCCGGCGCCCGCTCAGTGATCCTGATCGCCGAGTGCGAAACGCAGCTCATGGAAACCATCCGACCGATCGAGCAGGGGGGATGGGGATTGGATGGAGTGTGGAGCGAAGATTTTCATCATGCCACCCGTGTGGCGGCAACCGGCCGAACCGAAGGGTACTATGCAGACTACCGGGGAACTCCGCAAGAACTTGTCTCATGCGTGAAACGGGGTTTTCTCTTTCAGGGACAACGGTATCAGTGGCAGAAGAAACCCAGGGGTGCTGTCGTTAAAGACGAGCCAGGTCAAGGGTTCGTCTTTTATCTTCAGAACCACGATCAGGTCGGGAATCAGCTGTGGGGCGACCGCCTGCACATGAAAGCCGGGTCCGGCGTTTGCCGCGCCTTAACCGCGTTGTTGCTGCTGGCGCCGGAGACGCCCTTGCTGTTCATGGGGCAGGAGTTCGCGGCATCCAGCCCATTTCTGTTTTTCACGGATTTCCCCAATGCGGAACTCGGCAAGCAAGTTCATGAAGGCAGGAAACAGTTTCTTGCTCAATTTCCCAGTTTCGCATCTCCTGAAGCGCAGGCTGCCGTGCCCGACCCCTGTGATCCGGCTGTGTTCCAACGCTCGAAGCTTGATCTGTCGGAACGGCGGCGGCATGCCGAATGGTATGCGCTGCATAAAGACTTACTACGATTGCGACGGGAAGACTCGACCATCGGCAAGCAAGCGCGCCAGCGAGTCGACGGCGCGGTGATCGGTCCCCAGGCGTTCGTGATGCGTTACTTTGGCGAGGACGAAGATGATCGTCTCCTCATAGTCAATCTGGGCGCGGATCTCCGATTCATGCCGGCACCCGAGCCCCTTCTGGCCCCGAGTCCGAGCGGACCGTGGGGATTTGTCTGGTCCAGCGACGCGCCTCGGTATGGTGGTCAGGGTATTGTTGAACCGTTGAGTGAGGAAGGCTGGCTTATCACCGGAGGGTCGGCTGCCTTCTATGCCACGAAACGCGTGTGAACCGATGGGAGTTCGGGCCGTGATGGTTGACGCGCATCCATCACATGATGCCGTGGCAAGTGGTCTCCAGGGATGTGCTCCCGGCGACCTGGTGTCAGGCATGATGGTCGTCTCGTCTATTCCATGGGATATGTAGGAGCATGGCAACCACCATTCAGAGTGATGCATTGAGCTTACGATTCACCCGTGATCAGCTTCCCGACAATGAGTCCATGCTGTCGAAAGAATGGCTGGTCACGAACGGCCTCGGAGGTTATGCCTCAGGGACGCTGCTTGGCGTCGCAACGCGTCGCTACCACGGCATGTTCGTGCCGGATTTGCCATCGCCCTGGGGGCGCACGATTATCATTCCTCGTTTCGACGAAGAGGCGGTTATTGATGGAGAGTCTTTTCTTCTGAGCGGTGTCGAATTCGAAGACGGACGACTGCAGGGCGATCTTCCACAGGTACTCAGCGAATTCAGCCGTGACGGGCATACACCTGTTTGGCGCTGCGTGATCAAAGGACGACACCTCGAAAAGCGGGTCATCATGCCCTATGGCCAGAACTCGGTGTATGTGGAGTACCGGCTCCTGGAAGGCGACTCGCTCCGTCTGCGCCTCCGTCCCTTTGCCACGTTTCGCATGCTCGATGCGCAATTGAGCGAAGTGCGCCGGCCATCCTGTTCTCTGAACATCCTGGAGGGGCGGTACGAAATGCATCTGTGTGAGGGGGCCCCTCCGCTGAAGATGTGTCTTCGGCCCCATGACGGGGTGTTCATCGCGGACTATCTGCTGAGCAGGGGCATTTCATACCGGGTGGACAAGGATCGCGGCTCCGAACACATTGAAGACCTCGCGAGTCCCGGGTATTTTGCCGTCGAACTGACAACGGCCGGGCCGATCTCGTTTGTTGCGAGCACCGAACCCTGGGAAAATCTTCAGTTCGAGGCTCGGCCTATCTTCGAGGCTGAAGCGCAACGCGTCACCAAGCTGTTGGCGCAATCCAACGCCGGCGGACAGGATGACTTCGCACGATGGCTCACCCTGGCCGCCGATCAATTCATCGTGTTGCCGGGGAGCCGCTTGGAGGAACATGCCCTCGCGCAGGCGTCCGGCGATGAAGCGCGGACAGTCATGGCCGGATACCACTGGTTCACGGACTGGGGACGCGACACGATGATCAGTCTGGAAGGCCTGACCCTCTGTACCGGTCGCCATAAGGAAGCGCGGTCGATTCTCCGGACGTTCGCCCACTATATCCGTGATGGGCTGCTGCCGAATCTCTTCCCGGAAGGACAACGAAAAGCCTTCTACCATACCGCCGACGCGACACTCTGGTACTTTCACGCGCTGGATCGCTATTACCGAGCGACGGAGGATCGGGACACGTTGATGACCCTCTATCCCATTTTGAAGGGCGTGATCGATCATCACACGAGGGGCACTCATTTCTGCATCGGTGTGGATGACAAAGACGGATTGTTGCGAGCCGGCGCCGAGGGGTATCAACTCACCTGGATGGACGCCAAAGTCGATGATTGGGTGGTGACGCCCCGTCGAGGCAAGCCGGTTGAAATCCAGGCTTTATGGTACAACGCGCTTCGGTGTATGGCGCAGTGGGCCGAGCAACTGAATGAGCGGCCGGAGCAATGGAGCGAGATGGCCGGGCGGGCGGAACATTCCTTCAATGCCCGGTTCTGGTGTGAAGAACAACGGTATCTCTTCGATGCCGTCGATGGTGAGCAGGGAGATGACGTCAATCTGCGCCCTAATCAAGTCCTCACCCTGTCCCTGCAGTATCCAATTCTTCACGAGTCGAGGTGGAGCGCGGTGGTGGATGTGGTGGCGGATAAGCTATTGACCCCGGTGGGATTACGAACTCTGAACAGGGGACATCGTGATTATAAGCCGATGTACTTCGGTGATCTGCGTGCCAGGGATGCGGCCTATCATCAGGGGACGGTCTGGGCGTGGTTGATCGGACACTTCGTTGATGCGTGGCTGAAAGTATACAAGGACACTTCACGCGCACGGGCGATGCTCGACGGGTTCGAGGCACACCTCCGTGAAGCCGGAATCGGCACGATCAGCGAGATCTTTGATGCCGATCCTCCCTTTTATCCGCGCGGCTGCATTGCGCAGGCCTGGAGCGTGGCCGAAGTGTTGAGGGCCTGGCATGCCACGAGAGCGTGAAGCGTGA
>DAISKX010000422.1:0-4191 GCA_036820725.1 Nitrospiraceae bacterium | reverse complement strand
TAGATGTTCTGAACTCGTAGACTCGAAACCGTGGAACTCGAAACTTATTGAACGTTGACAGCCCGATCCGTAATCTGCAACCCCCTATCGATGATCGCGAACGCCTCGCGCATCTCGGCTTCAGTGATACATAGCGGCGGGTTCGTGAAGAACGTGTTCCAACGCACAAACGTGTAGAGCCCTTCCTGCCGAAAGAACTTGCCGAGTGCCTGCATCTCCGGCGACGTGCCGTTGAAGGGAGCCATCGGCTCACGCGTCTCTGGATTTCGCACCAGCTCGACTATTCCGAAGAGCCCGATGTTGCGCGTCGCTCCCACCGACGGGTGACGACTCTCGAGATCCTCGAGCATGCGGCGCATCACGGAGCCCATGCGCCTCGAGTTTTCGATGAGGCCATCTTCTTCGTACACCGCGATGGTCGCCAGCGCCGCGGCGCAGGCGAGTGGGTGGCTGTTGTACGTGAGGCCGCCGTAGAAAACATTTTTCTCGAAGTGATCGGCGATGTGCCGTCGCATGCCCACCGCACCCAACTGCACGTATGCGCTCGTCAGGCCTTTGGCCATCGTCAGCAGATCCGGCACGACCTTCCAGTGATCAACCGAGAACCATTCGCCGGTGCGGCCGAAGCCGGCCATCACTTCGTCGGCGATCAGGAGGATGCCGTGCTTGTCGCACAGCTTCCGTAACCCCTGCACGTAGCCGTCCGGCGGCACGAGGATCCCATTAGTCCCGGTAACGGGTTCCACAATAATTGCCGCAATCGTCTTCGGACCCTCCAATTCAACTATCTCTTCAGTTCGCGCCAGCACGTCCTCCGTAGTGTCCCAGCCTTGCTGAATACCATGGTAGAAGTCAGGAATGCGGATAACGCCGGGGATGCCCGGCTCAGCCGCCCAGCGGCGGGGATCTCCGGTCAGCGTTAGAGCGCCCGCCGTTCCGCCGTGATACGAACGGTAGCGTGCGGCAATCTTGTGACGGCCGGTAAAAAGCCGCGCGATGCGAATGGCGTTCTCGTTCGCCTCGGCGCCGCCATTTGTGAAGAAGAAGACGTCGATGTCCCCGGGTGTGATCTCAGCGAGCTTCACGCCGAGGCGGGCGCGCACGTCGGTGGCCATGAACGGGTTGGCATAGGCTAGTGTCGAGGCCTGCTCCTTGATTGCGCGAATCACCCGCTCGTCGCCGTGCCCTATGTTCACGCACATCAGCTGGCTATTGAAGTCGATGAAGCGCTTTTCTTCCGGCGTCCAGAAGTAGATTCCTTTCGCCCGCGCCACAGGGATAGGCTCCACTGTAGACTGGGCGGACCACTCGTAGATCGTGTGCCGACGGCAGAGATCGACGATCTGCTCGCCCGTCATGGTTTCGGAGTCGCCTAGTATGGCTTTGGAGTCGGTCGTCGTGGTATCGGAAATGATAGTCATGGGACCGCGATGCTACCCAAATCGCGACCGTTTGACAACGTCGCTCGGCACTCAGTCCTCAGTCCTGATTAGAATGTTTTGAACTCGAGACCCAACACTTGAAAATCACAACTTTTCCGGATACCGTCAACGGCGTGGAATTCCTAAGTCGTCACAAATCTTCCGTGCAAGTTTCTCCTTGATTTCCGGTGACGAGGAATCGTCGTGGAAGAAGGTCTGGCGGGGTTGCGGTATACAGTGTGATTGCCGCCTTCGCGAACAAATAGGCAGCCGTGCCCTCTGGTTCCATTTACCCATTTCGTCACCTGTTTCCGACGTCTCCCTTTCCCGTGTTCACCAGTTCAGCTGTTTCCGACATTTCCCCTCCAGACTCAAGACTCTAAACCTAGAAGGACGCACGCCCTCAGTCCTCGCGTTGCGCTATTGATCGCTTCCGGTCACGACTTTTGATTTACGATTCACGATTTACGATTTATCATCCATGCATCATGCTGCTCACAATCGCCCGCTTCTTCCAGTTGCTGCTGATGGGTTTGTATACGGGTCTTCTGTTTGGCGACCGCCTAGGTGTAACACCAATTAGGCCGAAACTGCCCGCGGCTTCGTTCGTTCTGTTTCAACAGGAGTTACATCTGAGATTTGGAAAGCTGATGCCGGTGTTGCTAGCCATCAGCTTAGTGGCGGGAGTTATTTCGTTGGTCTTACTGCGACGGAACTACCAAAACAAGGTCTTCATCTTCACGACGATTGCGACACTCTGCACCGTCGGTGTTGTTATCTTGACACGCCTCATTAACGTCCCGGTTAATGAAACCCTCATGACTTGGCAAGCTTCGTCGCCACCTGAGAACGTGATGCAGCTCTGGGCACCGTGGGAAGGTAGCCACACAATTCGCACGATCATAGCTGTGATCGGCTTCGCCTCGCTCACATACGCCGCCACCACCCGGCCTAATACGAATATCTGATCAAAATCATCCCGCTGCCTACTGCTCAACGCCTCACTGCCGGGCTAGGGCTCCGGAAGGCACCGCCCATTGACCAGATCAATTGCGAGCGTAGTGAGCGGGCCGGTAGCCCAATTGGCAAGGAGGGCTTAGCAGGATGCGGGGATAGCGAGTTGGTTGTTTGGGTCGTCTGCAAAGTCTGAGGTGCCTTGAGAAGCCCTCCTTAATAGTCGGGCTACTGCCCCTATTGTTTCCCTTTCCCCCCTTTCCACTTTACCCCCTTCCCTGCCTATCGGTGCATGCTTCATCTGCGGTCATCAATGCACTATATGGTAACGACTCACCATGCGCTCCGCCATCTAAGCCCGCAAATCAAAACCATCTCGGATGGCAGCTTCAGAGGCATGGAGATTGCCGTCTCCACCAGAAAGGGGAGATCGACAAACATGAAAAACCTTGGAAGAGGGATTGGCGGGGCTCTCTTGTCGCTCGCATTTGTTTTTGGGATATTTACTGCGACCAGCGGTACCGCTCACGCCCAGGATCGCAATCGGCATCGCAATGATGACCGCAATTACCAAAGGCGCCACCAGGACGGCGATCGCTGGGACCGAGAGCGGAACGTGAGACGACATCGGAATCGCGATGATCGCTATGATCGCCATGGCAACAACCAGGGTGATTGGAGGCGCAATCGGGACTGGAACCGCAATTATCGCATCTATCGTAACGATGGTCGGTATGACAACAATGGTCGGTACGACCGCAACAGAGGCTATGGAAATAACGGTGGATACGAGCGGGTTGAGCTGAATCGCGGATACCAGCAAGGCTTGAACACCGGCGCTAGCGATGGGCAGCGTGGGCAGAGTTACAACCCACAGAGGTCTCGCCACTTTAGAAATGCGTCATCGCAGGCTTTTCGTCAGGGCTTTGTGCAGGGCTATGACCGGGGCTATCGGCAATACTCTGGGTATGGAAACCAGCGCTACGGCCAGCGTTACGGCAACGATGGCTGGGGAAGCATTCTTGGCGGCATCCTCGGCCAACCTTGAGCCATCAACGACCTTAGCTAGCAACAAATAGAACCTTGAATGCCGCGACGTAATGTCGCGGCATTTTTTGTTGTTCATTTGCTGTCTGCTGTTTGCTGACTGCGTTACTCATCACATCACTGCTAACCGCGGGGTAATGAGTGGAATCGATCAAGGTGTTCGCTGTAGGCGACCAGCTGCGCCTCAAACTCCTCCTCCGTCAAATCCAGTTCCGCGCGGATAACATGGGTGCCGTGACGCAGGCGTTCGAGCCGCTTCTCCGCATTCCAATAGAGGAAGCCGGCTCGTCGGTCGATTAGATCTTCAAGCGTGCAAACCATCTCGTGACGACACACGTACTGGACCTCCGCCCGAATGGGCTCCGCGTTCGGGTCGGAGCTGGGATCCTCGTAAAGTCGCGTCACCTCTGCGCAGATTTCATGTGCGTCAAGACCATAGCGCTGATAGAGAACTCTGAAATACGAGGTGAGCCTTGGGCACCGCCTGACCCAGTGAGCCAGGCTTTCGGCTACCGCCTCGTTCGTTCCTCCGATGGAAACTTTGTGCGTTTGACAGGGCGTCCACGCTGGATCACTACCGGTGGTTTTGATGACGCGGTCTAGGACCCGCGTGGCAGTAATTCTCGCTGTGGTGAGTTTCCCTCCGACCACGCTCAAAAGCCCTGATTGGGATACTTCGATGTAGTCTTCGCGCGTGGCCGAGGATGAGTCTGTCGACTCGTCCCCGGAAGATAAGAGCGGACGAAAACCGCTATACACAAACTGTACC
>DAISKX010000421.1:0-4198 GCA_036820725.1 Nitrospiraceae bacterium | reverse complement strand
AACAGGACATCTTGACAGGCAACCATATGGTTGACGGGGCAGGCCGTCACAAAGCACCTGTCACTATTGGAGAAGACGAATCTGCTCGCCACCATGTGGCGCGGGCGCGAGAAGCTGCATTATCTGAATCCCACGCCGATTCACCAGATGTACCAACGTTGGATCGGCAAGTATGAACGTCATCGACTCCAGGCATTGAGCGAACTTAAGAGAGGCCTCGAAGCGACCAAAGACAAGTAAATCGAGGGGAAGGAGGAGGAAAATGGACAAGCCGACATTCATATACGTGACTCACATCAAGACGACTCCCGAGAAATTGTGGGAAGCGCTCACCACGACCGACTTCATTCAACGATACTGGTTCGGCAGAAAGCACGACTCCGAATGGAAAAGCGACTCGGCCGTCGAAAGTCGTTCGCCGGAAGGCGAACTGGAATGGCGCGGTCAGGTCCTTCGAAGCGATCCGCCTCGGCTCCTCTCCTACACGTTTGATTGTATCGGCTACGGCGAACCACCCTCGCGAGTCACCTTCGAGATCGAGCCGCTTGGAGCGAACACCAAGCCACAAGGCCAGGCGGTGCGCCTCACCGTCACGCATGACGATTTCCCACCGAACAGTAAGGTGTACCCAGGCATCTGCGAGGGTTGGTCCGCCATCCTCAGCAGCCTCAAGAGCCTGCTCGAAACCGGCCGTTCACTTGAACTCACCTGGAAGGAGTGATCTATGCGCGCACCTGTCCTCTCTCAGTAAGCGGTCTCTCGATGGCACGAGGAGTTGAAGGCCTCAATCTTCCTCTCGGCGCATCGCCCTTTGTCTCTTGCGCATTTTTGCTAAGGTTATTTTGAGATACCGATTGTAGCCGTCAGGGCTCATCCATCCATTCGGACAGTGGACCGGTTTGAGCTTCTTCGCGGCAACGACCACAAACTGATGTGTCCGGCTGGTCTTGCGCTGCACACGAACCTTGTATCCCCTGGCCAACCGCTCCCGCACCCTCCCGATGCGTCCGTCCGGCAATTTGACGCAAGCGCCGATCTTGACTGACCTCGGCATGCTGACGGCCTTCACCTCGGATATAAGAGGGTTTGCGCGCGACTGTTTATGGTTTCCGGGTGTACGTGATCTCCATCATTTTCCTTTCCTTGCCGCTCTTGTCGGTGCCGTACATTTCAAAGATCTCGCTATTGTTGTCCACGATCTTGGTGACCGAGCGCAGCTTCATAGGACCTTCAATGGGATCGTCATAGCGCCCTTTCTGCGTAATCGTCTTGCCGTCCGTGCTGGCAGTCCCTTCCATATAGTAGATGGCGGTTCCCATGGAATCCATCCAGGTCGACATGTATTTCTTGGTATGGTTGTCGTACGCATTGAGGCCGATGCCGGTGAACGACTGTCCCATCATGTCGCCGCGACACTCCTGGTGTAGGAATCGTCCGTCCAGCAGCATCGTCTGCTCGCAGGAACCAGTTGATTCCATGGGAGGCTTGCTAGGGTCCATCCACGCCTTGGTTTTCGTGGTCCAACTTCCCGCCAGGCCGGCCATCCGCTTGTGGGGTTCGCCTGGCGCCGCCAGCTTCGTGTAGGTGTCCATGATGGCCTGCGGATCCATCTGTTTCTCTTGCTTCTTGTCTTTGGCCATCGCAGGAGATGCCATCGCGATCAGACAGAGGCAGGTGAATAAGATATATGTGAGACGCATAGATTCCTCCTTGTAGTGATTGATGTCAAAGTTGTGCTCCTCCGGAGACGATCATATCTCATCATTATTCATGAACGATTCTACTGCAATCGCGGATTCGCTGCTGCGACCTGCTCCGGAGTAGGTTCTTGAATTCCATCACCACGTCCTCACATGAGCTCCCCGCTCGACATTCGACGAGTCAGCATGCAACAGCGTGACCCTCCGAACCTTGATGCACTTTTCCTTCCTTGAGGGGGATCCCGGCGTCTAGACAATCACAGAGCCCGACTAAATCACGATAGCCTTGTCGCTGCACTCCCTGTACGATGCCTCGGAGCAACAGAAGCCATACCCTGCTGCATACGTTGTGGATGTTCCTGCTCGGCCTTTACGAAGAGTCGGCGCTTCGACCCAGCAGGGGATAATCGGTTCATGGCCACTCGGTTCGCTCGAACGCGCCGCCAATCTACAAGCCATCGTACCGAGACAATAAGAAAGCCGGCGATGCCCAGGACATAGGTCCAGAAACCCAGATAGAGAGCCCAGAGCAGAGTGTCCACATCGGTTTGCCCGAATACCTGGTGCGCAATGAGCTCAAGTCCGGTGCTGATGAGGAGCAGCACGCCGACTGTGCCGGCAAGCCATCCTATTCCTTGGATCCTTCCGTCACCCTGAGTGTGGGCATTCATAAGACCTCCATCGGTGGGAGACTCGAGTGACTGATCATGCCCCAGCCTGCCACAATTATCTGCTCGTTCAGGACTCTCACACCGGCTACCACCCGCCGGCGCTCCTCGGCGCTCCTATCTGAGACGTCGCCACGGGCGTCGCAGCGAGCAACCCAACGCCATCCACCTGCATAGATTTGCTCGGCGTTCTCGAACAAATCGTACAAGCGTCCCTCACCATCACCCCATGACCACGTGCATTCCCCCTCTTCCTTCACGCCGACCCGCAGCATTTTCTCCATTCAGAAAAACTGCGAGATACCGATCAGCACCACGCCGGCATCGATTCCCTGGTTCGGTTGAGCCGTACCGGCATTCGAAATGTGCTGAAAACGATAGGCCACGTTGATCGAGGTGGTCGGCACGACGAAATAAGAGAGCCCGGCCCCGGCCTGCAGATTGAAATTGAACTGGGAGCCTTTCTCGGGGATGCGATCGGCCAGGTCCGTCCAGACGACCCCCGCTCCTATTTCGACATACGGACGTAGTTTGTCAGAAGCAAGGAACGTGTACTTGGCCGTGGGTGTGAGCGCCACGAGATAGGTGCTCAATGGCTCCACATATTGATTGAATTGCACTTCGCCACCCACTGTGATCTGCCCTCGATACCAGGAAGTCCCGATGGGATCGGTAGCGACGACTCCCCCGCCGAGGATCACCGGAATGCCTTTGAGGTTGGTCACGTTAGACTCAGTGCGTCGATAGGTATGCGTGTAACCGGTAGACACGTGAACCTCCCAAGTCCCTTTTGAGAAGCCCCTGACCGGCTCGGACGCCATGGGAGAAACCTCAGTGATCGTCTCACTTGCATGACCAGGCAGCGCCCCAGCTGACACGCCGCCAAGGGCCGTGATAATAATGAGGCGGCACAGATGCGGTAAGCCCATACGCGACCCCAACGGCTCTGTAGATTTCCTTGGACCCTGCTCACGCGGCGTTTTCTTCCTTTTGTTTCTTAATCTCTCACTTATTCACACAGCCATCACGCCACCCTCCACCGGAAGGATGCAGCCGTCGTCCAGCACGACTCATCAGACACGAGATAAACCGAAGCCTCTGCGATCTCTTTCGGATGCCCGGTTCGCTGCTCGATTGTTCCTTGCGATCAGGTGCCCCTCTTGCCCAAGTTCCTCGTGCAACGGACTCGGCTGGTGTTCCGCCGCGATCAGCGAGTAGAACACCGGCACGACGAACAGGGTGAACAGCGTCCCGATGGTCATGCCGGTGACCAGCACCGTCCCGATGCTATTGCGGGCCGCCGCTCCCGGCCCGGACACCAGAACCAGGGGGAGGTGCCCGAAGACGGTGGCCGCCGAGGTCATCAGGACCGGTCGCAGTCTCGTCAACGACGCTTCGCGCAGCGCGGCCACTTTCGAGAAGCCGCGGGCCTGCAGCGTGTTGGCGAACTCCACGATCAAGATCCCGTTCTTCGCGATCAGTCCCACCAGCGTAATCAGCCCGACCTGGGAGTAAATGTTGATCGTGGTCAGGTCCAGGAAACTGAACACCAGCGCGCCGGAGATGGCGAGCGGGACCGAGCCCAGCAGGACGATCAGCGGGTCGCGGAAGCTCTGGAATTGCGCCGCAAGAACCAGATAGATGAGCACGACGGCGAACCCGAGCGTGACAGTGAGCGCGGATCCCTCATGGCGGATCTGCCGTGACTCACCCGCGTAGTCGAGGACGACGCGCGGACCGCGCGCTGCGGTCGCGGCGGCTTCGAGCACGCGCAACCCCTCCTCCTTCGTCACACCCGGTTTGACCCCGCCGAAGACCCGCACCGCGTTG
>DAISKX010000420.1:0-4216 GCA_036820725.1 Nitrospiraceae bacterium | reverse complement strand
GGCATTCTTGGTAAGACTTTGGGGAATCATCTTGTTCCCAGATAGAAAGAGGAAGGACGAGCAAGCTTGGAAGGAGCATAGAAAAATAAGCTCGCGCAACGCGCGGTCTGAGAAGGCCCTCGGCTGGGAACAGAGCGCGTCTCGGCGCGCTCGCGGGTGGGTGGGTGAGGACCGGCCCGCGCAGTGGGAGGCCAATCGGGCCACCCTCGTAGGGCGAAACGAGATGATTCCTACGGCACATGGCTCGTTCCCACTGGGGAGGAGTAAGCGGGCAAGCTTGGCAGGATTATTCGTTGAGTGGCGCTACCCGTTGCGCGCGATTCGGGAAGGACCGCGTCTCGGCGCGGCAGGGGTGGGCGGGTGAGAAAGCTCCCGGTCGACGCCACCCGCTTGCCGAATTACCTCACCATAGCAATGCGGAAGCTGAGCAGAGTCATACACACCAAGACATTGGGTGAGTAGGGAAGTAGTCATGGAGAAGGATGAAGTAGTACTGCGATCTCATCGCGCAAAATCATGGATCCGGAAGGCCGAGAGCCTTGCCAAATTGGAACCCTCGGATCTAGATGGTCAATTTATTTTCTATTGGATTGCCTTGAATGCTTTGTATGGGCAACCACCCAGGTGGATTCGAGGTGAGTCAGTGGGTGGAGAGTTCGTGGACCTGTGCAAGATCTTAACAGAAATTTGCCGACACCAGCCGTCTAGGATTCAGCTTCTTAAAGTATTGGGAGATGAACAAATCTCTCGGCATGCTGATGGCCTGATTAGCAATAAGTATCTTTGCAGGCAATACTGGATTGAAGGGACCAGCGAATCTCTGGAGAACCGACTCGTTGAGGAATCCTCGAATGCTCGCAAGGATCGAGAGAGCGGAAAAATTGATAGATTTCTGAAGCTGTGCTTTGAGAGGCTCTATATTCTCAGGAATCAAATTTTTCATGGTTGTTCGACCGATCGGTCAAGAGTTAACCGCGACTCGCTCGAAAGCGCAGTCCCCTTGATTGCGAATTGGTACCTACCCTCTGTTCGGCGATCGCCTCCTGCGGATCAAAACTGTCAGCCGACGGAGCACCATATCCACCACCACAGTCGACTTCTCATCCAAAAGCCACTAAGAGGTGGTCGAATTCGCCTCGAACTGTTCGGAAGGGAAACTCGCCCGATAACACATAGGTAGGTACTGCATCGGCCTAGACGGTCTGCGGAAGCGTTCTCTGATGGCTAGGAGAGGTTCATGCGAGGAGTGATTGCTTTCGCTCATGGTATGAGCAACTTCGGTCATAATCGGGGTACCATGCTGGAGCAGGAGGAATTGCTGCGAAACTCATTGCGTGGAAACTACGGTACGCTGAAAACTCATCTGGCCACTGGCAACTATGTCATAACGACTTCTCTTTCCGTTTGCAAAGTAAAGTTACGCGTCCATCAAGGCTTGAACGAAAAATATCGAGTGAAGGAGGTCATTGTAGTTGAACGTTCAGATTTGGTCGGTGCCGTCGCTGTGCTAGAAACAGAATGCCGCAACAGATATCCAGATGACTTCAGTGAGTCTGACTTGAAAGTAGGGGTCGGACAGGCACGTTGGAGATTCGGGTTCGTGTTTTCCCAGCACCTGTATGATGTAAGACCCAACTATCTGGAGGGACTCCTTGAATGCTTTGACAAGAGGATCAAGGTTTTGGGTCTGCACGCAGGGGTAGTTGGATTGCTAAAGTTCGATCCAATGACGCCGCGAATCCCCTGGGGCGTCGTTGCGTCTTTTGTAGAGAAACTTCTCAAAAGCAATGGGCAGCCAGGACTGGCTACAGCTCGCTCTGCGCAAACGATACGTGGCGTTCTACGATTGTTTTAACGTTCGGGAAGGAATTAGAGAACTATCCTCTCTTCGGCACCGGGCGGCCTTCTTCCAAATCCTGCAGGTCGGCCCAACTGGTGAGGTCGGTGCGCGATGGATCGATGACATCCCGGCACTTGTTGAAATAGTCCTGCTTTTCCGGTGTACTCGGCCCGCGAGTGAGCATCATCCGATTCCACTCTTCCAATTCGGGCGGCGCATGGGGGTGCGCGGCTTGCCGGAACCACCGGGCTACCCCTTTGTCGGTCGGGTTCGCCCGGACTGTTGCGGTGAATTGGTCCGCTGTGATGCCGGCAAAATCCATCAGTCGCTGATCCATGGGGCACGGGTAAATGTATTCCCCTTCGGTGCCCATAAGCACGGCGCGGCACTTGTCGATCATTCTCGCCAGATGCACATAGTCTTCTACCTTTACGCGCGCGCTCCGAGGGAAGGTCTTCCTCAGATCCATTTCAGAGCATCTTATGGTTAGAGAAGGTGAGGGTCCGGACGACTACCTGATTATTTTCATAGGAAATGATCCGTCTAGAGGCTGGGAGGTCGGATGATCCGAGTCGGACGTGGGAATCGGTGAAGCTTTCCACGTTGGTGAGTTTGGCGTCCTGCGGAGAATAATAGTACACGGTGTACTTCGTCGTGAGGTACTTGTGATCCTGGGTCAGCGTGCTTTCTTCAACATTGATGGTGAAGGCGACGCGCGGCATTTTCCGATTGATCTGGGTGATTCGGTTCTCTTTGATCCGGTAGAAAGACTGCATACCGTCCCCGTTGAGCACCAATTTTTGCCCTAGGGGGTGAGCGTCGTGTTCTCCCAGGGTGAGCGTATACTTTCCGTCGGATTCCTCAAAATTCCTCGGCCCGCGATGCACGGCAATCATGCCAAGCTGTTCTTGCGCCCACTTCTGCAAATCTCCGTCTGATAATTCAACGCTCACGTCCCGCGGACCCTTGACGGTGACGGAGCCTTTCCATTCTTTACCGTCCACATTGATGGTGAGGTCGGCTGAAAACCCCCGAAAATCGGGTTGCCATCGGGCTGTTTTTTCAAACGCCTGACGAAGAAGGGCTCGCGCGGTTGGGTCATCAGCGACAGCAGTCTGTTCATTTTGACGGGTATAGGTTTCCATAAGTCTCCTTTAATCGAAGCAGTGTAGAAAATAAATTATAAGGGGCGCTTGGGTCGGAGCACAACCCGAGAGTTTAGAAATCCTCCTTCGGTTCGAATCGATTTCATAAACGTCAGAAGAGACCGTTCTGATTATCGTAGGGACCCCACGTACCTTTCCTCAGACGGAAGTAGAAATGAACCGGTGAATTTTGCTATACTCCCACGCGCAACAGCCCGGAAGGGTGGCGCTTATCGAACGGGTTCTCGGACCCAGCAAGGAGACGCATGGAGCGACGCGCAGCTTCGCATACCGAAGAAGAAGAGATGAATCAACGCCGGCGCCTGTTGAGCCTGGCGCGAAAAGGCGATCCAAAAGCCATCAGTAAATTGTTCGAACTCTACCAGGTCCGGGTGCTGAGCGGCGACGTGCTGAGCAAGATGAATCGCTCGTATTACAAATCTGCCAGCCAGCGGAAGAACACCCCGTCAGGTCCTGCAAAGGCGACCAAGAACGAAAAGGGGGCTCATGGTAGCCGAAAGAGCGGACATCCCGCCCCTGTCAAAGCCTCACGGAAAGCAAAAGGGAGTTCCGGAAAGAAAAAGTCCGGTCGCTAGCAGCTGCAGTTAGACGAGATCCCTTCGTAAGCTCAATTGGTCTATTATTGTACAACGACTTTCAACCCACCTGCCGCCAGCTTTTTCGCGATACCTTCAGCAGTTTTCCATTCTCCCGAATAGACTGTGGCCTGCCCCTCGTGATCAATCCGCCAGGCGAGCTCAAACGCGCGAGAGGGGTTCATGCCGGGAATGTTGGCGCAAAATAAGGCAATGACCTGTTGGTATGTGTGGCAATCGCAATTGAACACGATCACTCTCGCGCCAAGACTATCTCCGGTACCAGTGGAAGGGATATCTCGAACTTCAGGAATAGCTATTGCTGCCATGGTCTTTGGCATGGATACCTGATGGTAAAGAATTCCAATGCTCTGCCGGCACCACATCGCTATGTCGGAGCTGGGTAATCGGCTTTCGCGAGGAGATAATTCGTGAGGTTGACCCCGCTGCGATGGAGAGTCTGTCGAAGCAAATCATAATGTCCTATGGACTCCGTTGCCACAGTCAAATTACGGCTGTGCGCGATACGTACCGTCCACAGATTGGAGACCGCCGTCTTGATCAGGGCCAGGCCGTATTCGAACTCATAGCTTTCCGACAGGGGCGAGGGCGCGTCTCGGCGTGCCCCGGGTGAG
>DAISKX010000419.1:0-4219 GCA_036820725.1 Nitrospiraceae bacterium | reverse complement strand
TCGTGACACTTCATCCAATTCCGCCGGCATGCTATCGATCTCCGTCCGCAGGCGGGCCGCAGCTTCGTCGACGAGATCGATGGCCTTGTCGGGTAAAAATCGGTCGGAAATATAGCGATGTGACAATTTGGCCGCCGCGACCAGTGCACCATCCTTGATGCGCACGCCATGATGAACCTCATACTTTTCCTTGAGGCCGCGCAGGATCGAAATGGTATCTTCAACGGATGGCTGATCTACCATGACCGTCTGAAAGCGCCGTTCGAGGGCCGCATCCTTTTCGATATGTTTCCGGTATTCATCCAGAGTTGTGGCGCCGATGAGGTGGAGCTCTCCTCTTGCCAGCATGGGCTTCAGGAGATTCGCTGCGTCCATCGCACCTTCCGCTGCACCGGCCCCTACGACGGTATGCAACTCGTCGATAAAGAGGAGAATCTGCCCTTGAGCCGCCTGGACTTCTTTCAAGACGGCTTTCAGTCGCTCCTCAAATTCTCCTCGGAATTTGGCACCGGCTACTAAGGCACCCATATCGAGGACAATCAAGCGTTTTTGCTTCAGACCTTCCGGCACGTCTCCCTTCACAATACGTTGGGCGAGTCCTTCCACGATGGCGGTCTTACCCACCCCTGGTTCACCGATCAACACGGGATTATTCTTTGTTCTGCGCGACAGGATCTGGATCACCCGGCGGATTTCCTCATCGCGGCCGATCACGGGATCGAGTTTTCCCTGTTCGGCCAGACGCGTCAGATCGCGTCCATATTTTTCGAGAGACTGATAGGTGCCTTCCGGATCCTGGCTGGTCACGCGCTGATTGCCTCGTACCTTTTGAAGAGCTTCAAGCACCTTGTCCTTCGTCACGTTGAGCCGGGCCCAAATTCCACCTTCTTCCACCATTGCAAGGAGCACATGCTCGATGCTGACATACTCATCACGAAGTTCTTTCATGATGTCTTCGGAACGAGTGAGCACCTTCGCCAATCGTGGCGTCAGATGAATTTGACCAGGCGCCGCGCCCGGCCCCTGGATTTGGGGGATTTTGACCAGCGCCAGTTCGGCGGCCTGCCGAACCGCTGACACCGAAACACCTGATTGTTCAAGCAATGCGGATGTAATTCCGCCGTCCTGCTCGAGTAACGCTTGAAGCAGGTGCTCGACATCAATGCCCTGATGCCCCCTGCGCATTGCCAGTGAGGATGCTTCCTGGAGGCCTTCTTGAAGTTTTACGGTCATCCGGTGCATATCCATGACCTGAATTCTCCTCGATCGATTGACGTCATCTGAGACATAATCACTCATAAGATGAAGTCAACGCCGATGCCGACCTTCCGCTGAAAACTGGTCTTCCACAAGCGTTTCACGAGAAAAGGATCTCCTCAAGCCACCGTCCTACATTACTGCTCGCGATTTCCCGAGACGACTGCTCACGGACATAAACCTACCGCATTGGCTCCTTCAGTATGGGTTTTTGGCATTACAATGGCGATGTCTCTGTTCCGTGAGGACGACGCATAAATTGAATCTCACCCGCTTGACCGACGGGCTCATTCCAGACTATTGTCGAAATTTTGATAAATGGATGGTTGTGCTCACAAGCGATCGACGTGCGATCCTCGTTTGTCCGACAAGCATTGGCGGAACTGTCTGAATTATGGTTGACGTCCTCTCCTCCACACTTCGCTTGTACCGGGAAGCGATGCGCGCCACCGGGCGCTCTCTCATTCATGGCTGGATCATCATCATCGCCTTGATCGCGTTCGCGCTCGCCTTTTGGCTTGCCGCCGGCCTTGCGCGGCCGCTTGGGATTGCCGGAGGTTTCATCCTTGGTGCGGTCAATGCGTTGTTGATCGGCTCCATGCTCAGTCTCATCGAGCAAGCCGTGAAGGGTGTTCGTCAACTTACCTTCCAAGACATTCTCGACAGTGTTGGACAATACTTCTGGGACGTGATCGGCGTCGGATTTGTGCTCTGGATTCCGACGATGCTGTTGGATACCAGTCTCCAGTCGAATCCGGGCAGTCAGGTCTTTGTGGTTGCCGCTTTGCTGCTGGTGTTCATTTTGTTGAATCCCGCACCGGAAGTGATCTATCAAGTCCGCCATGACTCGCCCCTGGATGTCCTAAAAAGCAGTTACGAATTTGTCCTCGAAAACTGGATTGAGTGGTTCCTTCCTTTGGCGGTGGTCCTCATGCCGCTCGGGTTTTCTTTGTTCGTGTCGCTCTCCAGTCGACTGGGTAGAGGGGCAGGCTTGGATTTCTTTCAACTCCTCGTACTTCCGTTTACGGTTTTGTCGGCATGGTTGACCACCCTTGGGATACCTTCCGAGATGACGAGTGTGGCTGCACTTTTCCTGACGCCGCCGCTTGCAGTGGGCATGCTCATTTTTCGTGGACATCTCTTTGCCGCACTGCGCCATTCATCACGCCGCCAACGTGCTTTCTTATCCGGATCGTAAGCACCCAGGTGAGTGCGAGCGGGGCCACTCCATTGCCCGACAGACTGCAGGAAAAACGGAAGATGTTGAGAGTCCGCATGAACTGTTGTATGGGTTTACATACACCGCATCTGACCCAAACAATTTACGCTCCGCTGACACCCAAAGGCTCTGGTCGTGCGTCTCTCAATTTTCTGGCGGCTGGTGTGGACCTATCTTGTCATTATTGTCGTGATGGCTGGAGTCAACCTGTACGCGTTGTTTCAGATCCGCGAACTATCCGTTCTGAGTACGGAGATGACGTCACATCACTATCCGGAGATTGAAGCCGCCAAACGGTTATTGTCCTCGTTTTATGATCAAGTTCAGAGTCAGAAAAAATATGTCGCCGTACATGCCGCAACGTTCCTTCAGCATTTCGACCAGGAGACCAAGGAGTTTCAACATACTCTGGGGCAACTTCACGATCGGGAGGCTTCCCTTCAGGGGCAGCAACTATTGAAGGAGGTTGAACGCCTGCAGCAGCAACATATCGCGCTTTTTCACGCACAGCTGTCCCAACCGGCTTCGGACCCCACACAAGCCGAGGAAACGTACGAAATTCAACGAGGAGCGATCACTGATCGCATGACCGCAACGCTCAACAGCTATATCGGTCTTCATCAAGCCCGCATACGGGTAAGTGTGAATGAATCCCGCGCCAGTTCTGTCCAAGCCGAAGCGGTGACACAGCAGCTTGTCCTTGTGGCGCTGCTCTTCGGGTTCGGCCTTGCGGCGGTAGCCAGCTACAATATTCTACGGCCTCTGCGCCGCCTTCAGGCACATATCAAGGAGATCGGTCAGGGTCATTTCCATGCGTCCTTACAAGTCAAAGCGCCCAGCGAACTGCGAGAACTGGCCGATACCGTCAACTGGATGGGAAAACAGCTGCAGCAATTGGATGATATCAAGAGTGAATTTCTCGCGCATGTGTCGCATGAACTGAGAACGCCCATGGCGTCCATCCAAGAAGGAACTCACCTGCTGCTCGATGAAATCCCCGGTTCTCTCACCCAAGATCAACGCACCACCTTGCGTATTATGGCTGACAGCAGCCGGCGGCTGATGCAGCTTATTTCTACAATTCTGGACCTCTCAAAAATGGAAGCCGGCATGATGGAGTATCGGTTTACCCCCACAGATCTCAAGAAAGTCGCTGAAGTATCAGTGAACAAGATCCGTTTGTTGGCCGACGCAAAGCATGTTCAACTGATTATTGAAGCCCCCCAAGAACGCCACTGGGTCAAAGCGGATAGCTCACGGATTGAGCAGGTCCTCGATAACCTCCTGTCGAATGGCTTGAAATTTAGTCCGGAAGCCGCCATTGTAAAACTGGTGATGACGCCGAATCTGGAGGACGGATTCATGTTTGTGTCGGTCACTGATTCCGGCCCGGGAATTCCCGCTTCCGAAATTCCTCACATATTCGACCGTTTCTACCAAGGACGTACAAAAGCAAAACGTGCATCCATGGGAAGCGGTCTAGGGTTGGCTCTTGCCAAAAGAGTGGTCGAAGCTCATGGTGGCCGGATCTGGGTGGAAAGCGAAGTGGGAAAAGGAACCACCGTCCGAGTATTCCTCGTGCTAACCCGGCCGGGAGGCGCGTGATGGTTGCGCGCGAAAAGATACTGTGGCTAGGCGTTCTTGTTCTGGCCTTGCTTGAAGGATGTTCTACGCTTCCGGCGCCGAGCTCTTCCCCCTATTTCTCGTCGGATCAGCTGGACGCCAAAGCCTTGCAAAATTTAA
>DAISKX010000418.1:0-4234 GCA_036820725.1 Nitrospiraceae bacterium | reverse complement strand
GCTCTGTACTGAGTAACGAAGTAATCCTGTATTTTCTCCGGCCGGTTGGTCGTCGTCGCGCCGCTGCCAGATGGAGTTCACCGCATCGTCGCCACGGTCGACTCGGCGCCGGAGCATCCGGACATCGATGACGTGCAAGCCCTGCTCGATGCCCGCGGTCCCGAGCGGGAGAGGGTTATCGTGAAGGAAGTCGTGTGGAGTTCGCGGTTCCGCGTCCATCACCGTGTGGTCGACACCTATCGCGCGGGCCACGTTCTCCTTGCGGGCGACGCGGCGCATGTGCATAGCCCAGCCGGCGGGCAAGGCATGAACACCGGCATACAAGACGCGATGGCGCTGGCCGAGGCGCTCGCGACCGCTCTCGCCGGCGGCAACGACGAGCCATTGGACTCGTACGGCGCGATCCGCCGCCCGATTGCCATGCAGGTGGTGGCATTGAGCGACCGGTTGACTCGACTGGCTACGATCGGCCGCGGGTTCCGGCCACTGCGCAACACCTTGCTGAAATTACTGGCCTGTGTCCCGGCTTTCCGTCGTCAGCTCGCCTGGCGTTTGTCGGGTTTGGTGTATCGATAGGGTGCGACGAGCTGGTTGCAGTCGCTCTCGACTGTGAACGACAGCTCATTCTGAAACGTCATAGCTCAGCAGGAGTACACAGCGTGCGAATTGAACGCATCGCAATCACGCCCGATCCATACGAGCCGTTCCGTCTCGCCCAGGGATATCGAGTTGGAGACCTGCTCTTTATCTCCGGTCAGGCTGCGATCGACTCGAACGGCACGATTGTAGGGCCAGGGGACTTCGACGTGCAGGCGAAACAGGCGTTCGAAAATCTCGACCGTGTGCTTCGAGCGGGGGGATCAAGCTTGACGAACGTCATCAAAGTCACCATTTTTCTGACCGACATGGCCTACTTTAGCCGCATCGTTGAACTGCGCGGACAATGGTTCACGGCACCCTATCCGGCGGACACGATCGTCGAAGTCCGTTCGCTCTATTCTCCCGATGCGATGATCGAAATCGAGGCGGTCGCCGTCGCCGATGAGGCGGCGGAGCGGGGATGACGATTCGGGCGATCCATGTCTCACGCGGATGCCCACTTGTGATGGTTCGACATTCGTAAGGTCTCTTTCAGTGGAGGAGGGAGGGTCATGACGCGAATTGACGAGATAGGGCCGGATCTTTTCAGGCTGTCGACGTTCGTCCCGGAGATCGACATGCAGTTCAACCAGTTCCTGGTTCGCGATGAGGAACCCTTGCTCTTTCACACGGGGCTGAAAGCGCATTTTCAGTCTACCTTCGAGGCCATCAAGAAAGTGATACGACCCGACACACTACGGTGGATTGCATTCAGTCACTTTGAAGCCGATGAGTGCGGCGCTCTCGCCGAGTGGCAACAGGTCGCCCCTGTTTCCACCGCTGCCTGTAGTGTCGTGGCCAAGATGGTGAGCGTGGACGACAGCGCGGCGTTACGATCAAGTAAGGGACTGATGGATGGGGACCTGATCAAAACCGGGAGATACCGGTTTCGATGGATTCAGACTCCACACGTGCCCCCATTGCTGGGAAGCCGGGCTCCTCTTCGAGGAAACCAACAGAACCCTGTCTTGTTCCGATCTGTTCCATCACAGCGGCGACGTGGAGGCGACGACGTCAGCCGATGTCGTTGGCCGATTCAGGGACAAGTTACTCAAAGAACAAGGCAGTCCCTTTGCGCACTACATCCCATGGACCACGAGGACCGAACAGATACTCAGGCGCCTGGCTGCCTCGCAACCGTCGACGTTCGCGGTCATGCACGGATCGAGCTACACAGGAGACGGCGAGACATTGGTGAATGAGCTTGCGGTTATGTTGAGAGAAATAGATGCTCAGGAGACCACAGCCGCCGTTGGGAAAAGGTAAGACCTATGGAATTGGGTATAAGACGGCGACGCCTGCCTTGGTTAGAAGTGTTGCACAAGCAGAAAGGTCTTCGTTAGCCTCATAGTAAGGCGTGAAACTACAGAACAAGGAGGTGTTCGATGCCAGCTACGGTGAAAGCGATCCCGGAGGGCTATGAAGGAGCGACGCCCTACCTCATTATCAAAGGCGCGGGCAGCGCCCTGGAATTTTACAAGAAAGCGTTCGGCGCCACGGAATTGATGCGCATGCCGGCTCCCGGTGGAGCGGTCGGCCATGCGGAAATCAGGATCGGCAAGGCCATTCTCATGCTCGCCGACGAGTACCCGGCGATGAACTGCAAGAGCCCGCAGGCTTACGGTGGGTCGCCGGTGAGCATCATGCTGTATGTGCAGGATGTGGATACGTTCGTTAACCGAGCCGTGAGTGCCGGGGCCAAGCTCGTCAGGCCGGTGAAGAACCAGTTTTACGGCGATCGGGCCGCCAGTCTGGAGGACCCCTTCGGACATCAGTGGCACATAGCGACTCACGTAGAAGATGTGCCACCCGATGAAATGGCAAAGCGCGCCCAGACCGCCATGAAACAAGAGGGCGGCGGGTAATCCATTGTTCAAGCGGTGCCCGGGGTGAACTTGTGCACTAGGCCGCTCTGGACGGACATACTATGAACATTCTCACTATCAATCTCTTGTTCAGCACTATTGTGTTTTGGCTTGCGGCTCGCATCTACGTGCTGCCAAAACTCTCGGAGCTAAGCCCCCACACCGTCCTTCTGCCGATCCTTCTCCTCCATTCGTTCCGTCATCTCGGCCTCATGTTCCTTTCCCCAGGAGCCACGTACGCCGGCATTCCTGCACAGTTTGCATATCCCGCGGCATTCGGCGATCTCCTTGCCGCGTTGCTGGCGCTGGCTGCGATTCCGGCTGTAGCCAAGGGGGTCAGAGGCGATCGGCTTCTTGTGTGGGCGTTTAACGTGGAGGGCACGTTGGATCTGATCGCGGCGATCGTCCTGGCCACGGCCTATAGGGCATCTCCCTTCATGGGCCCGGCCTACTGGATACCCGCTTTCTGGGTTCCTGCTCTCCTGGTGACGCACTATATCACGTTCGTGGTTCTTCAGAGGCACTGGACCCGGCGGACTATGTCGTTGCTAGACCAGACGGCGACCAGGCCATGCATGGGCTGACGTAAGAGGAAGGCGGCATCCGGCAGGTGCGCGAATGCGCACCACTATTCTTGGGTGCCAATGGGGAATCCTATGAAGCAAGATCTTGAAAAGGTGAAAGCGCTCGCCCGCGATCTGAGAGACGACAAGGAATCTCCGCGCAGGCCGCGCGAGGCCCTGGCCGGGTATGCATTGGCCGCACGCGCGTTGGATAAGGCCCGCGCCACGCTCGTTGGCTGGCAGGGTGAATACTTCTCCAACTGCCCGCTCGATCAGCGATGGCTCACATTCGCGGAGATCGACTATGGAGCGTTCAAGGCCTATGTCGCGACCGGTGCAACGGACGACCAGGTGGCCGCATGGATTGTCGAACATGCCAAGAAACGGTCACCCGCCGAGATTCAAGAATGGAACAGCCGCGAGGGTGCGGTGCGGATCAGCTGATGACCAGACAGCGAGGAGGACACAATGACGACGGCCGGCAAGCAACAAACATTGGAAACCCGACGCATCGGATCGCTCGACGTCTCCACCGTCGGCCTCGGCTGCAATAACTTCGGCCGGAAGCTTGATGAACAAGGCACGGTCGCCGTGGTGCAGGCGGCACTCGATACGGGCATCACGTTCTTCGACACGGCGGATATCTACGGCGACACGAAGAGTGAACTTTTTCTCGGCCGTGCGCTTCGCGGGCGCCGCGGCGAGGTCGTGATCGCCACGAAGTTCGGCATGGCCGTGGATGACAAGCGGCGTGGCGCCCGGCCCGAGTACGTGCGGCAGGCTGCCGAAGACAGCCTGCGCCGTCTCGGCATAGACTGCATCGATCTCTACCAGCTTCATCAGCCGGATTCGACTGTGCCGATTGCCGAGACGCTTGGAGCCATGAATGAACTCGTGCGGGCGGGCAAAGTCCGCGAGATCGGATGCTCGAATTTTTCCGTCGAGCAGATTCGCGAGGCGGAGGCGGCCGTCAAGAACGGGGCTGCAAGGTTTGTGAGCGTGCAGAACGAATACAGTCTGCTGCACCGTGAACCGGAAAAGGGAGTGCTAGCGGAATGCGAGCGCCTGGGGCTTGCCTTCCTGCCTTATTTCCCCCTGGCGAGCGGTCTGCTTTCCGGAAAGTATCGGCGCGGACGTCCGGCTCCTGAAGGGAGCCGCTTGGCAGGC
>DAISKX010000417.1:0-4241 GCA_036820725.1 Nitrospiraceae bacterium | reverse complement strand
GGGTCTCATTCACACCAAGGAGGAGACGATCTGGAAATTACTTCCTCGACCAGTGCCAGGACGGTTTACGCCCGCGGAAGTCGCCGAATTTGAACGACGCATCCGGAACCTGAGCCTCTTCGATCACGTGGAGGTCGCCATTCGAGATCACCGTGTCGTCGTGGACGTCCAAGAGAAATTCACGCTTTCCCCCATCTTGAGCTTCACGAGTGGAACCAGCGTCGAAGACTTGAATGCCACCGGGGGACTTGTCGAATACAACCTGGGCGGCACCGGCACGCAACTCGGCGGGCAGTTCAACTATAGCCAGCGTGGCCCTAATGTAGAAGTGTGGCTCTCCCAGCATTCGTTCCAGCCGGATCGTTTCGGGAAAGAGTTGAAAGGCTTCTACCATGTCAACGGTATCCGCTTCGCTGACTCGGCGAATTCCTGGACGCGCAATCGGATTGGAGGCGAATTTGAAGTCAAAGGGCCGTATGCCTATGGATCGCCGTTACGGTATGAGGTCGTGGTGGAAGTGTACCGGGAACTGATAGACGATCAGAAAACCACACGGCCTCCAAACGGCTATTATGTGGGCATCGCGCCTGAACTCGCATGGGACAAGTATCACTGGCACGATCTCGTGCCCAAAGGCTACCGGGTGACGCTGGAACTGCGTCCGGGATACTTCCTTGGCCCCAATCAACCGCGCCATGAGGGTCGCCTACGCTATCTCCAGGGGATCCCATTAGGACCGACAACCGTCTTGATGATCAATGGCGTTGCGGAGGCTGTGAACAATTCAGGAAACCCCAATCACAGCCTCTTGATAGGCAGTATCGCGGGCGTCAGAGGCCTGTCCGATAATCTCTACCGCAACCGGGCGCAGACCTACACGAATCTGGAGCTCCGACACGCAATTCCCCTGGCGCCACGCTGGGCGCTGCAGGGCGTAGTATTCACAGATTTCGGCACGTTCCAATCGTTCACGGAAGAAGGGAAGACGCGCAGTTGGAGAGGCGCTCTCAATGTCGGCGGCGGATTGAGGCTTGTTCCAACCTTTCTCGCCAATACCCTGTTCCGTGTGGATTTTGCCCAGCTCTTGGCGCCGAGCTCCAATACCCTCATTCAGGTGGGGATTACGCAGTACTTCTAAAAAATAAAGAGAAGAGAATCGGATGCAACCATCGAGCATTTTGAGATTTAGCAAAACTATGGGTTTGGCAATGATTTAGGTTCAGGCTGCCAGAAAACGAACGTGGCGCACCGGCGAGGAGTATGGCTAACGTTTGTAGACCACCTCTACTCGGTGAAGGAAATTGGAGAGTTCACTTGTGCGTTCCCGGATGGTGGCATGATCCCTTCGCAAGGCGGCCTGTTCTAGCACCTCACCAATAGCGCTGATCGAATCAAATCCGTAGCCCCCGCCGTCGCCCTTCATGCGGTGCCCGAGAATGCGAATGGTCTCCAGATCGTTCTTTTCCATGCAACCGGTGATCGTATCCACATCCTTTCGACGATTCTCGAGAAATCCTGGAACGATTTCTTCAAGGTCCGGATCAAGATAGACGGTGATTCTGGTCTGAGCGTCGACGCCCTTGATGATTGTCATGTGTGGAGTTTTCCTTCATAGGCCGACAACAGGTCGAGCAATGTGCTCTTCTTGATCGGCTTGGTGAGGTGTGCGTTACATCCGGCTTCGAATATCTTCGCGGCCTCTTCTTTTAACGCGAGCGCCGTCAGCGCCACGATGTGAGTCGGAGACCATCCCTCCTGTTGTTCGCACTGGCGAATGGCCTTTGTCGCTGTAAGACCGTCCATGACCGGCATCTGAATATCCATAAGGATGAGGTCGTAGCAACCATTCCGGAATTTGTCGATGGCAATCTGCCCGTTGTCCGCGAGATCGATTCGATGAGGAGTCTGTTTCAAATATGTTTGAATGAGAAGCTGATTGTCCGGGGAATCTTCCACCAACAGCACGTGTAGAGATGACGTGGAACGAGGAGGTGAGGTTTGTCCTGATCCCTTGCTTATCGGAAGCACCCCTTTCGCTCGGTCCAGGGCGATGCTGACGGTCTGTGAGACATCGGACCGGCGAATCGGTTTCACAAGATAGCCTGCAAGACCCAGGTCGTACGTTCTCGCAATGTCATCGGCCCAGCGGTCGGATGCCAACATGATGATGAGCGGCCTGCCTTGGCTAGGACTGGTCTGGATACGGGTCGCGATCTCAAATCCATCCATATCCGGCATGCGGCAATCCAAGAGCACGATATCAAAGGGTTTGCGGGCAGCTGCGGCCTGCGCGATTTCTTCCAACGCCTGCGAACCATGGTCTGCGCCCATCACCTCCGCGCCCCATGACGTCAACGTTTCGCGCAGAATCACTAGATTGATGGGAAAGTCGTCGACCGCTAGGATACGAAATCCGGTGAGCTTCGGAACGGAAGTCTCTGGTTGCGCGGACTGAGGCTGGATAGCCAATTGCACCGTGCAATGGAATGTGCTTCCGCGCCCCTCTTCGCTTTCAACCCTGATACATCCTCCCATCAGCTGGGCGAGATGCTTCGATATTGAAAGCCCTAGTCCCGTGCCGCCATAAGTTCTGGAGATGGAGCTATGGGCTTGAGTGAAACTGTCAAAAATGGTTTCGCATTTGTCAGAGGGGACTCCTATCCCCGTGTCCGTAATCGAAAAGCGGATAGCGCCTGCAGCGGCGGCTTCCGGATCGACCGTGACTCGCATGACCACCGAACCCTTGTCGGTGAATTTAATCGCATTGCCGAGCAGATTCACCAGGATCTGGTGAAGGCGATTGGGATCGCCGGTCAACTTGCAGGGAACGTCAGCGGAGAGATGGCAAGCCAGGTCGAGTCCTTTCTCATTCGCGCGCAGTGCCAGAATCTCGATCGCTTTATCGATCAAATCACTCAAGTCAAAATCAACGATGTCCAATTCCAGATGGCCGGCCTCCACTTTCGAGAGGTCGAGGATGTCGTTGATGAGGCTGAGTAAGCTGCCGCCTGCCCGGCGTACGACACGCAAATACTTCCGTTGTTCGGGGTTCAATTGCGTGTCCCAGAGCACGTCGGCCATGCCGATGATCGCGTTCATCGGCGTCCGGATTTCGTGACTCATACTGGCTAAGAATTCACTCTTGGCCCGACTGGCGACCTCAGCGGCTTCCTTCGCGAGACGCAACGCTCGTTCGGCTTGGCGCCGTTCAGCAGCTTCCATCGCCAGTGTGACCATTGTGGCCAAAGAACTGGCAAAGTTTTCTTCGTCGACCGACCACGATCTTGGCCCGCCGACATGTTCGTTGCACAACACCCCCACGACCTGGCCCTTGCGACGAATCGGGGCATCGAGCATGGCGCCGATGTTCAAAGGAATAAGGTAGTTCTGTGCAAATTCGCGTGTGCGAGGATCGCGGCAGGCGTCATGAGCAGCGATTGCGCGTTCTTCTTCTTCTAGCGCCTGAAAGTAGGCTGGGTAATGACGCGCCTCGAGAACCGACCCGGATATATGCGAGTGTCGCGAAAGCTCGTACAAGTCGAGCAGGCGAATGGACACGCGGTCGTCTTGAAACAGCCAGATGCTCATCCGTTCGACACCCAACGCACGTCCGCCGGCCGCCGTGATTGCTTGTAGGGCAGGGGTGAGGTCACCGCTATGAACCGCGTTACTCTTGGCCAATTCGAGCAAGGCATTTTGATGGCTCCTCAGAGCCTGCGTGCGCCGCACTTGGATCAATGACACTGGAGTCGGGGGCTGTGCAGTTCGTTGGGGAGGCGATGGGCCAACGTTCTGCGGTGGTGACTGGTTCGTTCGTATGCCCCGAGGCGCCTCTCGCTCACGGGCTGCGCACAGGCTCTCAGCGGAGGTCTGTGTAGCTTTTTTGTCGGGGCGCCGTTTCTTGTGCGTGGAAGGCTCTGATTTTGCCATGGAACCGTGGATCGATCGAATTATCGCCGAGCAACATCAGTGATATGGCAATCGCAGCTTGTCGGCAGAGAGGTAAGGTGCGCTCAGTCTTTGTGCGTGTTTTGCACCAACGTGAGGACTCCGGCCTGTTTCGCACGATTTCTACCATCTTGCTTGGCCTGATACAGCGCCTGATCAGCAGCTCCAATGAGTTCGGTCGGCGCGGCTGCTCGGCTGGGAATCGTGCTGGCAAAGCCAAGACTGATGGTGACCAATTCTCCACTAGGGTGTTTCATCCCCATCTCATGTACTTTTCGTCTCAGCGTTTCGGC
>DAISKX010000416.1:0-4242 GCA_036820725.1 Nitrospiraceae bacterium | reverse complement strand
GTGAGCGGCAAGCTCACAGCCAGCACCATCATCAGCCGTGCCTTCATTCGCCCCTCCTCATCATCGATGATGCCGGTATTACAACCATGCCCGAACCGCCAGGCCAAACAGTAACCACAGGGAGACCAGACCCAATTGTGTGATGCGCTGAGAGAACACATGCAGTAAGAGTTCGAAGGAAAAGAACAACACGATCAACTTGGAGGCGAACAGCCCCAGATGAACATCGCCGACGTGTAATTCGGGCAGGGCTGGAATGACCACGGCAAGGAACACCATGAGATAGTCGAGCGGAGTGGTCTGGAAACGATGTTCTGTGCCGAACCGGATCGTCAGAACGACGAGCACCGCAAGAAAGACAAAAAACATCTGAATGGGATTGAGCCAGTCGGCCCGTCCTGCAGGCTGTTCGCTCAAATACATGATGAATGTGCTTCCCACATAGAGACCGCCGCGGATCAGAAATGGAGAGCTTTTCGGGAACAGCCACGAACCTGCTACGAACAATGCGAGAAGAACCGTCGAGGCCTGCCCCATATCCTCCGGGATGGATCGGGGAAGAAAGACACTGACAATCAGAAAGGCAGGCACCGCAATGCCGAGAATGCGAACAGGTTGCGTCGTCAGCCAGGAGGAAGCAGTCACAGACTGTATCCAAACCGAGCAACCCGTGAGCTTGCGCCATCCGGCATGAGCGGGTAGTTTCCAAGCCTGCGCATACAAGAATGGAGAGAGGATGACTAGTGCCACAGGCCCATACAGCGCCAGAATAAACCCATCGGTCTGCCATCTCAGTGCATACGCGGCGATCAGCATGCCGGCCTGCAGGACGTAAATGACAAGCACGGCTTCATAGTGGGAGAAGCCCATGGCCAAGAATTTGTGGTGCAAATGATTGCGGTCCGCAGTAAAGGGAGAGCGTCCTTCTTTCACGCGTTGAACCATGACCCCGAATGTATCGAGAGGCGGCAGCCCCACTAGAAACAAGGCCAGTGCCGAGTCGTAGGGTCCTCGATTGGAATCGGTGAGCACGATGGCGGAAATCGCCATGAAGAATCCGAGGAACTGGCTCCCTGCGTCGCCCATGAAGATTCTTGCGGGATAGGTGTTGAAGCGTAAGAAGCCGAGCAATCCCCCCAGGACGGGAACCATCAGCAACGCCACCGTCTGGTTGTCGCCCAGATACGCGAGATACGCCATGCCGGCAAAACTGAGCAACGACAGTCCACCCGCAAGCCCATCGAGTCCGTCGGCAAGATTGATGGCATTCGTGATGCCGACGATGAACACGACCGTCAGCGGCATGGAAATCCAGAATGGGAGATCCCCGGCCATGAAAGGCAGCTTGATGAGATGGATGCCGCCATACCAAATAACCAGCGCGCTCGCTGCAATTTGTCCGAGAAATTTGATGGTATGAGGGAGACCGACTCGATCATCCCACATGCCGAACACCAGGATGATCAACCCACCGAGCAGACTTGAGACGACGATCTCGTCCTTCGGAACCCAGATCAACATCGCCGCGAAGGTGCCGATTCCGAACGCGATGCCGCCCACTTTGGCGACAGGAACGGTGTGGACCCTCCGTTGTTCCTTGGGGATATCGACAAACTGGAAACGGGCTGCTGTGGCCATCAAGGGAGGGATGAGTGCCATGCAAATGATGAGCGATCCGAGAAAACTAAAGAAGAGAGTGGACGTCATAGATGCTGAAACCTCGTCGGTTAATCCGGAACAAACTGCGACATGACCGGCGTGAAAGAGCCGGCAAGCGCGGTGAGCCTGCGTTCGGCATCCATGTCGCTTTCATTGGATTCCACATGTGTCGTCAAACGGATCAGGGCGCCGTCCGTTCGCTGTCGCGTCAATGCATCCCACAGAAGATAGAATTTGACGAGATATTCATTGGATAGCAGGCGTTCCCTCTGCTTGAACCAATAGAGCACCAGTTGTTTGTCGTCGCCTTTCTGAATCAGGACGCGATTTACCGGCTGCCGGTGCAGAGGATGATCCGGTGTCGTCAAGTACAGGGTAGTGTGCGAGGTAATCTCCCATCCCCCGCCGGGAATGCATGTTTGCGGAGAATGAGCAGATCGTCCCTTTTGCTGTGAACGGTAATAGGCCACATAGAGGTTGATTGGGGCGGAGCCTGGCCGGCTGTATTCGGCAAGAACATAATCGTCAAATTTGAGGACCTCGATGTACCGGGATTCAAGAGGAAGCGTGGTTCCGGCCCAGGAACCCAGCGTCATCGGGAAATCCAGAAAGGTTTGACGTGCAGGCGGGATTTCTTCCCGACCATGCAGGTGCATTCCTAGCAGAGGCATCAGCGCCAGCATGCCGAGACTGTAGAGATAGGGAGCACGACGAAAGGCAGAATAGGTTCCGGCGCCGTCGGATTGTATTGTCCCCGTGGTGCCCGGCGCACGGCTGTTATCTGACCATTCGAGTAAGGCGCCTCCTTTTCCGGAACCGAGTTGCCGTAAGAACCACATCTCTGCGATGAGGATCGCCAGGCTCACCATGAACAGGATCCAACCCTCGAAGAGGTGATAGAAGCCTTCCGCCGATGCTTGTCCATACCGATCGATAAGAACGCCGATCATGCCGATGCGAAATCCATTTAATAAGATAGAGATGGGGATACTTGACAGGAATAACACCACTCGCTTCCACATGCGATCTTGGAAGAGATAAGCACAGAGAAGCGCGATCGCCGCCAGTGGAAAGAGATACCGAAGTCCGCTACATGCATCGATGACTTGAAGCTGAATGGGGCCAAGATCGATGACGTTGCCGTCTTGGAACGCGGTCACACCGATGATCTGAAGACACCCGACGCCCAGCGACGAAGAAACCAATTGGAGCTTGGCGGACAGGTTCTGATAGAGGAATTGTGGCAGCGGAATGGCTGTGAGCAGATAGACGAATGGGAAAGCCATGGCTCGGGTGGCGCTGGTTCCGAGTAAGGAGACGACCAGCCCGACCAAGATGCACCAGAGCGAAACATGGAGAAGGACATACAGTGTGGCCAGCTCCCCGACGATATACAATGCCAGACCACCGAGGAGGAAGGCACTCCCCCACCACGTCCCGACGAGAGGGTGTGCAAAGATGGCGTATCGCTTCTTCCAAATCAGAAACACGCTGACCGCAGGCACAAGGATGCCATGGCTATAGTTCTCGTCATTGATCCAGATTCGAGCCATAAAAGCCAGACTGTCGTGATAGGCCAATCCAAGCAGCGCGCCTATGAGCGTGACATGGAACACAAGCTCATAGAGCCCGTGCGATGATGACCCTCGTGTCTCCCCGTCGTGAGGCACGAGGGTTTGAGGAGTCTCAGGAAGTGCATGCTGGAGAGAATTCATTAGACTGATGTCTTCCTAAGAATATGAGAGGTCATCACGGTGCGAGGGATGTTCTGAAATTCTAACGATTTCACTCTGATGCCCTATGAAATAGGCACAACATTTCTCTGGGCTGGTACGCCGCCAAGACTTTTGATACAGCGGGCAGAGCCCGTGTGAAATAGAATTTACATTCACCGGCGCGTTCAGCGTGATTGTTTTAGAGATTGTAAATAAAAACGGATTGGCAACCTTTGAGCGGCAGTAGGCATGTGTGGGCCACGGATTTCTTCAACGCTGTAAACTAGGGAGGAATTCCTTCATTCCAAGTGCATGAAGTGGGCCATTTACCGTGAGTATCCACTGCCTGCCTAGCTACCGTAAGGGTACGGATTCTAGTTCTGTCTGAGGATCAGTCTTCCAAAAAGCCAGCATCACTCTGGATGTATAGCCGGGCAGGTGCTCAAAAGCCTTATTCCTCTTGGCGTCTGTCGTACGCATCGGAGCGCCCCATGTAGGCATCTGCATACGCCAAAGAGGTGATGTGACCTGAGCATCGAGCACGTATGACTATCCAACCTGTTTTCTTCGCGGGCATCGAGGTAGGGACGCTTCACACAAGACCGTCTATAACTAGTCAAGACAATGACGGGTCGCATGACAACCGTCGGAATGCCGACGGGTCATCTCTCATTCTGAATTTCTCTCAGTGGATTGTGACATGCGATCGAAGGTGGTCTCAGCTTGGCCCGCTGGTGCCTGGTCACTCCAGGCACCAGCGGGGATTCAGTGGTCATGGACTAAACTGCTGTATTGGAGGGGAGGTAAGGAGACTATCAGCCCCGCGCAGTTGAATTCGCAAAACGTCCTCGCGCGCCCAGGCCTACCA
>DAISKX010000415.1:0-4249 GCA_036820725.1 Nitrospiraceae bacterium | reverse complement strand
GGGAGAGCGGGACCTGTGTCGTTTTTCCGGCGCCGGGCGGCGCGGTCAACAGTACGTTGGGTTGGTCGCGCAGGGCCTTGAGTAAATCGGGTAAGGCCTTTTCAATTGGGAGTCGTTCCATGACGTGGTTGGGTTCGCCGGTTTGCAGGAGAATGTAACAGAATACATACGTATCTGGCTCTGTGAATCTCCCGGTCGGTCGCTGGGTCGTATGGAATCGGCGAATCTACGTGTCGCTCCATTGTTATACCGCGGGATTTGCGGTACCTTACGCCGCCAGTGGAACATTCCTTCACGTGCCCCTACTGCGGGGAAGAGATCTCGATGGTACTCGACCTCTCGGTTCGCCGTCACACCTATGTCGAGGACTGTGAAGTCTGCTGCAATCCGATCGAGGTCAGTTACACGGCCCAGGACGACGAACTCGAGGCCTTTGACGCCAAGAGCCTCGAATGAATGGGCGAAGCAGGCAGCGCTCTTTCAGAGAGAATCATGCTCTCCGAGGCAAACTGGAGCAGGTGGCGGAGCACATCGCTCATTGAACCTCGAGGCCGGTATAGAATCAATCACGCGGCCTCATCACGCAGCGAGCAAAAGGTCAGACGCATGATTCGACAATCCGTCCTGGGGCTTCTGATCGGTGTCATCGTGCTTGCGTTCGTCTCCACCGTGTGGGCGTCGAATTTGACTGGGTCATGGAAGGGAACACTGACGGGCGCCGATGGCACCTCAGCCGATGTGCAGGTCGACTTCAGCCCTCAAGGCTATCCGCTGTACACGTATACTAATAACGCTGGCGTGACGCGTCAGGTCGAACTGTCTCGCGTCGGCCAGACCATTGAGTACGTGCCGGCTGGCGGGGGTGTACAACGGGTCGTGGTAAAGAGTATCCAAAGGGGCCAGGGGAGGATTTCTGTCTCGATCGTGGGGTCGTTCGAGAAGGCCTCCCAGGGCTATATGGATCAGCAGCAGGAAGCCGCCTTGTTCGAATACCGGCTGGGGCCAGGTGGATTGAACATGCGGCTGACAAGCCGGTCGTCGTCTCACTTCGGTGATAAGGATATGATCGTAGGCGGCGATCCGAATTCAACCGTTGCGGAAGGCATTTTACAACAGGTACGTTAGGATCATGAACGGATTGAAATGGACAAGAGATTCCCCGGCCCGGGCCGGCTGGTACTGGTATCGCGGGCAAAGTCACGAAGAAGAACCGCTGATCGTTCAAGTCGATCACGTTGGTCAGTTTCAATGGCCAGACGGCGGGTTCCAGGAAGCCAAACTTGCCAAAGGGGAGTGGGCCGGTCCGATCGAACTTCCCAAAGACATGTAACTGATCACGAATCCCTTCCTCCCGGTTTCCCTCTCGCGATGTGATCTCACCAGAACAGCGAGATAGAGAACCTCGTGGGTGTCGCGCCTGTGATCCCTGCTCCTGGAACAATCTGGCTCGCAGAGACAACTATTCTCGTCAGTATTCGATCGTTCTTTTGACAACCATCCAATCGACTGTCTGTGCTCGTCTATGACACGGCGCAACCCCATGGGGGGCTGACGTGATCGCCCTGTACGAGTATCGACGTAGAAAGTCGTGCCCAGTGGATGCGCAGCTCGCGGCCCGGTGATTGCACTCTATCCATGGGATGGAAATCGAGGCAGCCCGTACGGGTGTGCCCGCGGCGACACGCGTTATCCGTAGAAGGCGAACAACGATGCGGAATAAGAGAAACAAGTGGATTGAGGATAGTTACGAGGATGCCAGGGGTGTCGTGCAGCAGATTTCCCAGTCCACTCTCGATGCCATTCAAAGAGCAATGGGCGATGCCGAACGTGAATTTTCTTCCGACCGCGTCCTGGTCCTCACACAAGGAGAAGGTGCCCCAGTTCGTGGACCGGCTGAACTCACGCTTGAAGATGGAACGTCGGTGTTAGTCGAGAGGCAGCTTCCCTCTGACTTGCCGGTCGGCTATCACAGGCTGAGTGACTCTGATGAGAAGGTCGCGCCGGTGCGAGTGATCGTCAGCCCGCGGCAATGTTATTTCCCGGCCGATCTTCGCACGTGGGGATGGAACGTCCAACTGTATGCCCTGCGAAGTCAGGAAAGTTGGGGCATCGGCGACCTGGGAGATTTACGCCGCTTTGCGGCATGGTCGGCGGACGAAGGTGCTGGAATGATTCTCATCAATCCACTTCACGCGCCCGCGCCTGTATTGCCCCAAGAAGCCAGCCCCTATTCTCCAACGACTCGCCGGTATCGGAGCCCGCTCTATCTTCGTCTGGACGAGGTGCCCAACAGGGCTCAAGCCAGAGCTGAGCTGCAGCGATTTCACCCAACAGGTCTCAACCTGAATGACGACCGGCACATTCATCGGGATGAAGTCTTCCGTCTCAAGATGCAGGCCCTGGAGATCCTCTGGCATTATGTTCGTGACGAGCCCGCCTTCGATGCCTATCGATCATCGGAAGGGCGAGCCCTCCATGAGTTTGCGATCTTTTGCGTCCTGGCGGAACAGCACGGCGGGGATTGGCGGTGCTGGCCGGTGAAATATCGTCGTCCGGATGGAATCGACGTGCAGCGCTTCGCCGAGGAGCATGCGCCGCGCGTCCGATTTCATGAGTGGATTCAGTGGCTGGTCGATACGCAACTCGCCACAGCATCTGAACACCTGGCTGTCATGCAAGATTTGCCGATCGGTTTCGCGCCGGGCGGAGCCGATGCCTGGATATGGCAGGACCTCTTGGCGATGGAGATGTCAGTGGGTGCGCCGCCCGACCTGTTCAGCGCTGCAGGACAACAATGGGGGTTACCGCCATTCATTCCGGATAAGTTGAGATCGGTCGGCTATGAGCCGTTCGTTCAGACTATTCGCTCGACCATGCGCCATGCCGGTGGGCTGCGTATCGACCATGTGATGGGGCTGTTTCGATTGTGGTGGGTTCCGCAAGGCATGACATCCAAGGAGGGTGCCTATGTGCGATACCCTGCCGAGGATCTGCTCGCGATCGTGGCCATCGAAAGTCAGCGCGCGCGGGGTGTCGTTGTCGGAGAGGATCTGGGGACGGTTGAAGAACGCGCTCGGAAACAGTTGAGTCGTCATCATATCCTCTCCTATCGGGTGCTCTGGTTCGAAGAGCATCCTCCCGCTCAGTATCCGGTGAAGGCACTGGCCTCGGTCAGCACGCACGATCTCCCCACCGTGGCAGGCGTCTGGACGGGTATCGACTTGCAGGTGCAGCAGGATCTTGGGCTCCAAGTAAATGAAGCAGGCGAGAAAGAACGACGCGAGATGTTGAAAACGCTCACTGGATTACCCGAAGACGCGGAGGTGGATCGCGTAATCGAGAAGACCTATGAGCGTCTGAGCGAAGCGCCGTCCGCCATCGTCATGGCCTCGTTGGAGGACGCCTGCGCGAGCGTTGAGCGACCGAATATTCCCGGTGCTTTCGACCCGTATCCGAACTGGTCCGTGGCGTTGCCCCTTTCGCTTGAAGAGTTGGAGTCAGCCCCGCTGGCCGAGTCGGTGGCCCGGATTCTCCATCGACATAAAAACGATCCTTCCTGATCGATCATCCTGCCTTACCACCTCCTGCCTATCCGCCGGCTATCGCGGCGACTGTCCTGGGTTTGAAGATCGCTGAAAAAGTCTGCCGCGTCAGCTATGGGCGCTTAGCCCACATTTGTTGAGCATGGAAATTATCTATTGGGTTTTAGACACAGGGTGCCCACTCACCCCTTGGCAGCCTGTCCCCTCATCACGTACACTCCGGCCATGTCTACTCTCGAGGCGGCATCGCTGTCTTCCACGATGACGGTTCTTCCGTTTTCCTGTGAACGAGCCCTGCTGGAGCGGTTTCTCAAGGCCGAGGCGATGGCGCTGTGGTCTGTGCGCGCGTCACAGCTCACGCATGTGCCGCCGCATGTGCTGATGTTTTTGCGCCGCCACGAAGCCGAGGAGCAGGCGCACCTGAAGCAATTCGAGTCGATGCTGGGCACCACATCGTCCGGCAAGCAGGTCCTGCCACGGGTCCCGCAGCAATGGGAGTCGCTCGCCGTGCATCTGTTTGGCTATGAAACGCTGGGCTTGGAGTTTGCCAAGTTGCTGGTGACGCTCCGGCCGGACCTGTCGAGCATTTTGGAGGACGAAGAAGGGCACGTGTCATTTTTTGAACGGGAATTGCAACGCCTTCTCGCGGGCGGTGGCAGGGCTGCCGAGGGCGCCCGCGCCTCGGCCCGCGCCTGGTGGAAGAAACT
>DAISKX010000414.1:0-4253 GCA_036820725.1 Nitrospiraceae bacterium | reverse complement strand
GAAAAATTTCAAGACTCTGCATTCGCCATGGGGCGCATGTACGAATTCGGCATGAGCGTCCCGCAAAACCGCGCAGTCGCGATTCAGTGGTTCAAGAAAGCCGCCGACATGGGACATCCCAAAGGGGCCTATTGGGCGCGCTGGCTCAACGACTACACGAACTGCATCGGATTCAGAGACGAGCAAGAGCGAAACGCGATACGAGGGTTGCGATGTCCCGCCGATCCGGTCGGCGCGGTATTTCGGAACAGCGGTCAGCGGCTCGCCTACATACGCGAGAAAGCCAAAGAGTTTGACGCGATCGAAGCGCAGGCCGCGTCGATGCATGCCGCGAGGGTTGGGTCACAGAACAGTGTCGAATGCAACGGCGCCGGGGGGACCTGGACGACCGATAGGCAGGAAACGTTCGGAGGCCATTGCAATTAGCCGGCGTACGAGACGGTGATGAGAGACCTGCCGGCAATATGACCAACGCCTAGCTCGGAAGGAACTCGCGCGCCAAACCGAGAGAACCCGCGATGATCCTCGACCTCCTTTAGTCTATGGCGGCTCATCAGTCTACCCAGGCAGAGTTGTTTGCTACCGCTCCGTTTTCCCTCTTCGAAGGCGACCTCGTGTCGCGGATCTTTGCGCACCTCGGCATGGGCAGCTATCGCGTCTGGGATCTCGTCAAACGGAGCCTGTTTCTGATCTCCATCACCTGGGTGCCTCTCGCACTGCTCGCGATCCTCTCGAACGTCCATTGGATCCAACCCCCGGGCAGGAATTTCTTTCTGGATTTTGCCGCTTATGGCCAGCTGCTGATCGGTCTCCCGATGTTTCTCGTCGCCGAACGCGTGATCGACAAACAGACGCGGGACGCGGCCGGGTATTTTCTGAGCACGGGCGTGGTGCCGCCGGCAGATGCCCCGCAGCTCCTTCAATTCAACCGACAACTGGCGCGTCTGCGCAGGCAGTGGTGGCCGGAGCTGCTCTGCATCGCGGTCGGCTACATCCTGACCGCTGCGTGGATGGTTCCCGAGATGAAAAACAATCGGCTGACGTGGCATGCCATGGGGCTTGTCACCCAAATGCAGCCACTCACGTGGCCGGGCCTGCTGGAATTTGCCTTCGTCGGACCGCTGACCACTTACTGGTGGCTGCGCTGGTCGTGGAAGATTGGTCTCTGGACCTGGTACTTGTATCGTCTGTCCCGGCTTCGCTTGAACTTAGTGGCGTCGCATCCGGACAAGACCGGCGGGATTGGATTTCTCAGCGATACCCAAACCAAATTCGGCCTGGTGATTCTCGCGTACGGGATCAGCTACGTGGCTCCCACCATCGGATATAAATTGGTCTTTGAAGGCGCGACCATATCGGTGGTCTCTGTGTGGGGGTATGCCTTGACCTTTGTCACCGGTGCGCCGGTGCTGTTCACGCTCCCGCTGTTCATGTTCACCAAGCAACTGTATGAGGCGAAGGCGCTGGCCTTGAAAGTGTTCCAAGAGCGGTCGATGGAGCGAGCGGTCGCCTTCGAAGAAAAATGGCGGAAAGCCTGCTCAAGCGGAAACTATGACCTCATGGGCGGAAGCGACCTCGCCGGGCTTAACTCACTCAACCAGGTCCGCGACCAGCTTCAGGCGATGCGCGTGGTCCCATTCGACCTGCGATCGTTCTCGGAGCTCGTCGCCTCAGCACTGGGCCCCATGGTGCCGCTCCTGCCGTACGTGGTGGATATCCCTGCGCCGTGGTTACGAGTCATCGAGGAAGGGAAGAAACTGCTGCACTAGCGTAGGTGCCTTCACGGCGAGGGCGACGGAGGGCCAGCCACGTCATGGTCCCAGAAGGGCGGAAGCGGATAGCTGCGGTAGCCATACCCGAATTCCTCGAAACGCCTGGTGATGCGTTTCGGATTCTTCGATTCAGGGGATTCGCGAGCTTCCATAAACCGCCGATAGGGAATGCGGGGATCCTATTTAGGTAAGACCTTCCGATCCGTCAAACAATGAATCACCCACCCGATGAGATAATCGCGCATGAGTTCGCGATCCGTCCACGCTCCATAAACCGCTTCGTCGAGATCGAGCGCCTGGTCGGCGGCGACTCCTGAAATATCGAACGGCTGTTGGATTTGCCCGCCTCGCTTGGGTCGCGGCGCCTCACTGTTGTAACGGGCCCAATCGAGACCCCGGTAGTTCGGGACCGATGTGGCGAAACAATCATCCACCGCCTTTTCTAACGCACTTGGTTGTGACCTGCCTCGCGGAGTAGACCGCTTCTCTGGCACACGTTTGATACCCTTGGCGCCATCATTTCCTAGATCAGGAGATGGACGCGATTGGGTCTGGGCTCGATCGTTCGGTGTTCCGTCTCCGCTGGAAGCGAACTGCTCCGACGGAGAGCCAGTGTGGCGTACGGTTTGATTGAAGCAATCGATGAAGGCGCGTATTTTTGCGTCCGTGAGGGCGAACTGTTCGTTCGCCTGTTTACGGAGCGCCGTGGTCTGGCGACCGTCTAAACCCCGGTTGTCTCGCTTCTTCATCGAGAGCCAGCGCAGCGTCTTGAATTGCCTTGGCCTCGTCAAGGATCGAGAGGCACTGGCTGGATTTCTGCTTCGCTTCCGTCGAATGCTTGTCGTACCAGCGATGAGCGTTCCCGACGGCGAACCGATCGTACTGCCCTACCGTGTTGAAGACGTCCGAGCTTTGGGGTTGGGCGTGCCCGGGATACGGAACCAGCGCAGCCCACGCAAGGAGCAGATAACGGAGCCGGCGGGCGCTGGCCGGCGACGCCATCCGATTTCTTGCGATGGAGGGGAACGGGGCAGGCGTCAACATGCGGAACTGTCGTTGCGGCAGGCCCGCGCGCCGGAGTCATTTCCCGATCGTTCCAGGACGTTACATGCGACGGCCACCAACCCCATTAGCCCGGCGGCGAACGTAAGAGCCAGTGCAAGACGCCCCGCTTTCCAAAAGTTCACAGCTCCTCCTTGCGGTCAGTGCCACAGATGAAGCGAATGGCGATTCTGGGACAGCTGTCATTACCGTTGCCGTTTCGTGATGTACTTCGTACCGCTTGCCCCGGTCACCTGCATGACGCCGTCGCCGGTGAACTCGTACGACATCGCGCCCATCTGTCCCGACTGTTCGTCGTAGAGCACGATTTGGCCGCTTGACGGCTCCGACCTGCTGCGGCGTATCCTCGGCCTGCCCTGCAGGTAGGCGGTCCCGCGAATCGTCGAGCCATCGTTGGAGGAGACCATGGTGTAGGTGGAATCGGAGCGGATCGTCAGGATCCTGTTCGGGGCCGACGGATTGTCGGAAGTCATCTCCCATTGACCGACCAGACTGGGAGCGATGGTCGCAAGCAGGGGCAGGTCCATCAAGGCTCGGCGCACGTTCATGCGCTGACGATCGGCCTCGCGTTGCGCCTGCCGTTCCGCATTTCTATCGATTTGTTCGCGGGCTTGCTGTTCTTGTCGCGCCTTCAATTCCTCGAGGCGGGATTTTTCCTCCTTCGTGTCGGCGTAAGGATCATGATAGGGGCGCGGAGGCAGGCGAAGCATCGCCATGTTGATGTCGTTGATCTGCTTGCGCAGGTGATCGGGCACGCCGTTGCCTGCCTCGAACAAGACGGCTTGCGCGCCCTCGGCGTCGCCCTTGGCGATTAATTCCTTGGCCAGGAGGATCTGCGCTTCCTTGGCCGGAACACCGGCGACGCCGCCGAAGTTTGTGTTGCCATATCCATCGCCGATTTGCGGGGTGCTGGCCATCTTGAGCGGGCCGAACATGGTTGCCGTGCGCAAATGTTCGATCGATTCGTCATGTTTGCCCATCGCTGAAAGGAGTTTGCCGGTTTGCAAATGGGCATTGGCCACCAGGGTCGCGGCGTTGTTCGGTCCACTGACCAACGAGCCGCCTTCCGGCTGCTGGTCAGGCCACAGTGCGCTGAACATTTCAGTCGATTCATAGCCTGAACGCATCCGTTTCTCATATACGAGCACGGATTGATAATGGGTCAGAGCCTCCTGAGACTTTCCTGTCTGTTGGAGGGGTCTGGCCAGATGAAAGCGAGCTTGTATCGCCAGACCAAATTCCAGCGCGTTGCGCCCGAGTGGGATTCCAGAGTCGGGCTTCGTTTCATCCAACTGCAGGCGCGCTTCCTCCAATGCCAGCGCTGTCCGATAAACGGCCGCTGCCTCCTCCGTCCTGCCGTCCGCTTCGGTGATCACGCCGAGGTAGGCGGGGATACGGGCGTCTTCAGGATCGACCTTG
>DAISKX010000413.1:0-4256 GCA_036820725.1 Nitrospiraceae bacterium | reverse complement strand
GAAGCGAGGACGGCTGTGGCGTAGCCGGGTGTCCACGGAATTGGGGGAAGGTCAGGTTCAAATCCTTCCGCCGCAGCCGACTTCCATCAGGCCAAGGTAGCTCACAGTAGCAAGACTAGCGACTCTTAACCTGTCAAATGATTGAGGGAGAAGCGAACTAACAAACCGCAGGTGAGTCCTTTACTTCTCGCTACGGCGGCTGTCAGAAATCGCTAAGACTTTGGGCTCTCTTCCTCTGGTCCAGATGGACGCCAGAGATCGCCTAAGCCTAGCGATTCCCATAAATCTTTTTCAGACTGAGGAGGAGCGCCCTCAAGAAAGCTGGCGAGGATTTTCGATTTGTAGGCTGCAGCGTGCCGGCTGCATTTCTTTACCGCATCTGCATATTCCTGTTTCGATACACGCAAGCGTTGAAGGAGAACGCCCTGAGCCAGTAAGAGAGCGTGATGAACCGAAAGCGTATGGGCCAACCTCTCAATGAGCTTGCGATTTGTCATGAGTGATCTCCTTAGAAAATGATGTTCGTCAAATCCCATGAATGAGGCAGAAATTACAGGTCCAGAATACAGTGCAACGGCGGTCGAACCAAAACTAGCCCGGTTCAATACCTGCGTTCTCTCTTGTTGCACCCTAATCCTCACCGGGCTTAGAATACACCTAACGGCGAGTAAGTGCTTTGAATGGCTATTTTTGTGGGGATAAGGAGTCGAGCTTTATGGCTTTACTAATTACCGCCGAATGTATCAACTGCGGAGCCTGCCTGCCAGAATGTCCGAATGAGGCAATCTTCGAAAAGCGCAGTGACGCGGAGACGAAGGGAAACCATGTGGGCGACGGCCAGGGCGAGGGAGACGATATTTACGTAATTACTCATGACCGATGCACAGAGTGCGTCGGCCATTTTGACGAACCTCAATGTGCTGCGGTTTGCCCGGTCGATAATTGTTGCATCGCTGATCCAGCCTATCCAGAGCCGACCGATGTTTTGCTGGAGAAAGCAAAGAAGCTCAATCCTGACAAGGCCATCGACCCGGCAAAAGTTTGGAACGGTGTGCGGAACTAATCGTTTCCCGTTTGAAGAACCGCGCAACACTTCCAATAAATAGTTCCCTTCTTACAAGATGAGGGCGCAATCTGCAGGGTGTCGCCCGATGGCCACGAACTGCCTTTCCAAGACGCACACCTCTATTCTAAAATCAGGATGGCTTGCAGGGTTGGTTGTGCTTCTCGGGACGGTCGCCGCCGCTGAGCCATCACAGCCTGGAATACATGTAGATGTTCTGGGTATCCGCAATAGCATTGGAGCGGTGGCTTGCGCCTGTTCGAATCGCCGGAAGGATTCCCTAAAGAATTTTTGCGCTTCGCAAGTAATCTTATGGTGGTTAAAGTTCGGGCCACAAAAGCGACCTGCAACTTTGAAGACATAACGCCCGGCACGTATGCAATTGCTGTGATTCATGATGAAAATCGGGACGGCAAATTCGCGACTGACTGGGTGGGGGTGCCTGAGGAAGGATACGCCTTTATGAAAGATGCGAAAGGCACACTGGGGCCACCTTCATTCGAGGCCGCCAGCTTTTCTTATAATGGACAGAGCTTAAATATGACGATTACTTTAGAGTACTGATTTGGTTCCACTCACTTTAGCGCAATGCGGACAGGGGTAAAAAATACCGGTAAAATCGCTCCTCCGCGACATGTGGCTAAACAGTGGCAGACCTGTCATGGTGAGCAAAATTCCGGTGGTGCATTTTTATCTCTGCCTGGGTTTACTTTTTTCCATCTGGTTAAAGGACACGTCCGCTACTTGCTGTTCGGCATCCACTAACAACGTGGCAGATTGGCCTCGGGATAACTGCGCGAGTCTCTTCTGAATGAGTGGGCGCGCCTCATACGCGTGGTCCTTGCCATCCTCGGTGCGAATGACAATGGTATTGTTCTTTAAGGGCGTGACGATTACACCTGCGATCTGGCTCAGGTTGCCCTTGAGGGGCGATTTCTGTTGCCCCAGTTCCGCCGATCGATGAACGGATTCGTTAGTCCCCATTGTCACATCGACGATCTTATCCAACTCGTCAATGAGAAAGGTGACATCTGCCCCGACTGGAATCGAGGCCACCTTACTTCGTGCGACCGGTCGCACAAGATGAGACTCTTCCTTCCCTTCCTTGGTACGAATCACAGCCTTATCGTGCCCCGTGTCCAAGGGTTCGGCGAGTTGACCTTGAACAACACGATGGTGGCTTGACTCCCCGACCTTATGTACATCGACGAGCAGATTCTGGTCATTGACGGTGATCTCAACCTGATCCCCCTTATTCAAGTCCAACAATCCCTTATCCTTTCGCACGTTCATCGGAACGAAACGCGGCTGCCCTTCTCCGGTATTGATTCTGGCCTGATCGCTTCTCACTTCCTCTACCGTACCGAGAAGAACCCGGTTCCCGGAAAGAAGCTGTGCATCAGTTTCAGTCCCGGCTCCCTCAGAGGCGGCATCAGCAACAGGCATAAACACCATGAACGACGTCAGCACGACAAGTGCCCCTAGCAGAGGTTGTGCCATGAATCCCTCCATTTTCTTGGGATACGCGCGAATGGGATGATGCATAAGTTGATAAAGAGTAGCGGGAAAAGCAGTTGGCCGGAACTGGGCTGAGCCCTAGTCCTCTCTTACTTCAGGGCAATGCGCAAGGGGGCTAAAAATGCCGCTAAAATCGAGCCCCTGCGACCAAATTCTCTTTTCTCTCAATGCAGGATCTACTTGTTGAAACGCACGACAATGGCCCCCATGACATCACCCTTTTTGAAATCCTTCTTTGGGCTGGTGGGATGAGCGTTGTGACAGGCAACGCAGGAATCCGCGATGGCGATGTCGGCCGAAAGCCCCTTGAATTGGTTACCCTCTTCGAAGGTCAGAACTTCCGTAGCCGGATTGGCCGTAAGTTTTTTTAACGCATCCTCTTCTGCTTTAGTCTTCGGGAAGTTCTCCTTGTAGATGGGTGTCAGTCCAATCAGGCTGAGTTCAAAATCATCCAATTCCTTCCCAGCCGCTTTCAGGAATTGGGCCGGGAGCATGATCGCGTGATCATCCTTCGTCCAGTCCTCATCCGGTTTGACGTTGGATCTGGCTGCCTGCGCCGCAATCTGCTTGGCATAGACGGTCCGGAACGCTTTGGCCGTGGCGAGGACATAGCGAGCCGTAGCCGGATCAGTGGTCACCATGACCCCCTGTCCGGGGAGACAGACGGAAGCGGCTGTAGCCGTTCCAGGCTTTTGTAAACCCCAGGTGGTGGCAAGAGCATGGCAGGCTAGTTGGTGAATACCTTCCGTCAAGTTTGTGAAAGGTTGCGTCGACAGTGCTTTTCCGTTCCAATCTATTTCACCAGTCTCCACGTTCAGTGCACGGATGAATAGCGAAGCGTTATAGACGGAGTCCTGTCCAAAAAAAGATCCAATTATGGTTGCCTTCGATGTGGATACATTGGTGTCGACGAAAATAACTTGCTTGATTCCAGCGATCTTTGCCAACTTAAGGACGTCGGTGCTCGACATGGATTGGGTCATCTGAATGTCGTTTGCGATCTGATTTATCTTAACATCGTCGACCAGAGTGACGCGTTGTTTTAGCAGCCAAGCCTTAAGGCTTTTAACGGCTTCCTGGTTATTCCCCCACACAACCGCTTTAATCGACTTGTCGGGGAGTCTGCGATAGGAACCGTCAGTTTCTGTAACAAGGGGTTTAGTGGGGATTTGGCAGCCGGCTAAGATGACCAGCAGCAATGCTGCACCAGCTAGGCCCGCGCTGGCTGAACCGGATCTTAATTTGTATAACCCAGTGCCTTCGGTGAGAACCGTCAGCATGCCCGTACGTAGTCTACTCTTCCTCATGCCACACCTTTTCTTGAATAAGGTTGTGAACCTGAATCTGTGCAACAGTGACTTACGGTGCTCTTCTGAGCAGTACGTGTCAAGGCGCTTCTAGAGCCATCGGGTCGTTGTAGATCGGGCTCTTACTTTTAATGGAAGGTCGATAGGAGAAATGATGAGCTGAATGTAGGCGTCACAGATGACGGGGGGTGCGTGTTATGACCATTGAGGACTGCGCCAAACGCGTTCTTCTTTCCTATCTGAAGGCTGTGGTGAGCCACCACGGACACACCAAAGGCGGTGGGGGAGGTGTTTGTCAACAGCTGCGACATCGCCTACCGTGAAATCGACGACATAAGCCTTGGTCGCTTCAGTCGCGTGGGTATTAC
>DAISKX010000412.1:0-4280 GCA_036820725.1 Nitrospiraceae bacterium | reverse complement strand
GTGTTTCAACCTCTCCTGGACGGAAAATGTGAGGCCGTGATGGGCTCTCGTTTTCTTCATGAACGCCCGGTGTTTTGGGGTAGTGATCGTTCCCCTTATTTCAATCACTATCTCGGCAATCTACTTATTCTGTGGATCACAAACTGGCTCTATTGGAAACGATTCACGGACTATGAGGGATGCTACAAGGCGTTTCTTCACCACGTGTTGATTGAGACCCCGGTGGAGGCGACCGGGTTTGAGTTCGACAATGAGCTTATTTGTAAGTTGATCCGGAAGGGAACCCGCGTTCGCGAAGTGCCTATCCATTACCATCCTCGAACCTATGCGAAGGGCAAGAAGATTACGTGGCATCATGGAGTCGTGATTCTCTGGACCATCCTGAAGTGGCGCATCCACCCTGGAATCTAATCATGCCGTTGCCATTGGTTCCTCCTCCGATTTCGAAGCCCGCGATCGACCGCATATGCCTGATCATTCCACCATCAGGGTTTCTCCTCGACGAGCGGGTCTTCATGACGCTTGGGATTCTAAAAATTGCGGCGATGCTCGAACGGGCCGGCATACAAGTCGAATTGCTAGACCTCTCGGGGGTGGAGAACTTCGAAGAGGTGGTACAGGTCCATCTCCGACGCAGCATCACGAACTGCTTCGGCCTCACCGCTACCACGCCTCAAATGCCTGCCGCTACTAAGATCCAGCGCATCATCCGCTCCCATCGTCCTCACTCGCGGATCATACTCGGCGGACCGCACGTCACCTTGGTCCACGCGGCAAGCCGGCAAGAACAGAACCGGCAGATCTATGGGCGGGGCCTCACCGCCCTCCATCGGCTTGAAGAGATGTTCGACGTGTTGGTCACCGGAGACGGCGAATTGGCGGTATTCGAAGCTCTGGGATCACGTCCTTCCAAACTGATCGACGGCGACAACCCGGCATCCGCTTTCTTCCTTCAAAGCGCACAATTATCCGCCCTGCCGTTTCCCGCACGCCACCTTCTCGACGTGGACAGCTATCATTACGCGATCGACGGTGTGCCCGCCCTCTCCATGATCGCCCAGCTCGGGTGTCCATTCGGCTGCGGATTTTGCGGTGGGCGCAAGAGCCCAGCATTCCGGCGCACCCGAATGCGGAGCGCGGACAGTGTCGTCGCCGAGATGGTCCATCTTCATCAGACGTATGGTGTCTCCGGATTCATGCTGTACGACGACGAGTTGAACGTGAACCCCAACATGATCGAGCTCATGCAACTGATCACCTTGACCCAACGACGGCTGGGAGTGACGTTTCGCCTCCGAGGATTCATCAAGGCGGAACTCTTCACAGACGAGCAGGCCCAGGCCATGTTCGAAGCCGGATTTCGGTGGATCCTGGTCGGCTTCGAGTCCGGTCACGAACGCATCCTTGAAAACATTCACAAACAAGCCTCGCTCGCTGACAACACTCGGTGCATGGACATCGCCAAGCGATGCGGTCTCAAGGTCAAAGCCCTGCTGTCGGTCGGTCATCCGGGCGAATCTCAAGACACAATCCGTGCGACACACAACTGGCTTCTGTCCGTCGCTCCTCATGATTTCGATGCCACCGTCATCACCACCTATCCAGGAACGCCTTACTTTGACGATGCCGTTGAAACCCTCCCTGGTATCTGGACTTATACCTGTCCCAAGAGCGCAGACCGATTGCATAGCATCGAGGTGGATTACTCCCAGGTCGCTGAATATTACAAAGGCGTGCCGGGCCGCTACAGATCCTACGTCTACACGGATCATCTGAACGGCGATGAACTCGTGCAGTTACGAGACTGGCTGGAACAGGACGTGCGGACACAACTGCAAATTCCATTCAATCAGTGTTCGATCCCAATCCACTTTGAGCATTCGATGGGACAGGGGCCGATTCCTCCATCACTTCTCAGGTCCACTGATTATCTCACCATGAAGCAAACGAGAACGGGCTAACCTATGTCCACCGACGTCTCAATCGCCAGGCCAATCACTCTGAACATCGAGCAAACCAGATCGGTTTTTCTGTCGGCAATGACGGTGGTCGTTCTTGGAACTCTCTTAGTTGATCCTGTACGTGTGATATTGTTGCTGATCCCGGTTTCGTTTCTCCTCGCGGCCCATGCTGCAGGGCGATTACTCGAACCCATAGCCGGACCATACAGCGCCGACATGACACCGCACGTAACGGTCCTGCCGGCTGCCGTACGCATTGGCATCGGCACAGCCCTCATCGGACTAGTAACCACCCTCACCGGGCTCTGCGGATGGTATTGGATTACCGGAATGATCGTGGCGCTCCTCGCTGTTTGGGCGGTGTTAGATCTATTCCGCCGGAATGCTCTACGACGTTTTCAGCCGACCCCAGTGTCGGTAGCCAGCGGACTGATTCTCGGGATACTGTGGCTGATCACCTGGCTGTGGGCCACCATTCCACCGGTCTTCTACGACGAACTGGCTTACCATCTCCCAATTGCGCAATACGCGCTCCGCACTGGCATGCTGCCGGCCCTTCCCTGGTCATTTTTTACCTTCATGCCGCACGTTTCTGATCTGTTGTTGGGATGGGGCCTCGCCTTAGCCGGCGATCTCGGCGTGCGTGCCATGCATGTGACATTCTGGATCGGAACCTATCTGGCGGCGTGGGGCATAGTCGAAGCAACTTCCCGTCCGTCATGCCTCGAATGGCGGACGGTGGCGCTGACTAGCGCACTCGCATCATCGACCACATTTCTCTTCCTCGGCACCCTCCCCTTTGCCGAGACATTGCTGGCAATGTCCGTCCTCTTAGGTGTCGCGGTTCTCGTTGCCGCCGCAAGACCATCTTTCCCCTGGTTTGCACTGGGATTGCTTTGGGGCCTTGCCGCGACAGTGAAATTATCGGGGCTGTCGTGGGTCGTTGCCCAGGGGGTAGCGGCGATCCTCCTGGGTTGGCCATACAAGGACCTCATCTGCGCAGGAACAGTGGCGGCAGCATCGGCCTTTCCGTGGTGGTGTAGAGCCTGGTGGCACACCGATAACCCCTTGTATCCCATGGCGTACCGTTGGTTGGGCGGTCGTTACTGGAGCGAAGAGAGCCAATTAAGACTTCGTGGGGACCTTCCCTCAATCGATGAACACGCAGGTCCCTTAGACATCCTTCGCATCCCCTACGATATGATCGTCGCCCCCGAACGGTTCGGCTCCGCATCCGATGCCGGTCCGCTCGCGGTGCTGTCGGTCTGCCTCGTGCTGCTTTTGCCTGCCGTGACTCGTTGGGTCGGCGTCGAACAGCGACGCCGAATTTATGCCGCCACGACGTTCATGGTTGTCGCAGCGGCTGGTTGGATTGCTACCTCCACCACCACTCGTTTTTTCGCACCCGCCCTTATCCTGGGGCTTGTGACAGTCGTCGTCATGATGTCCCATCTCCCAAGTTCCGCCCGAAATGGGGGGCTTCTTGCTCTCGGACTGCTAGGCCTGTGGGGGACATCCAATTTCCTGACCCAACACGCACTTGTCTTGGGGTCCGTCCAAGTGGCGCTGGGACAAGAGTCTCCAAGCGCCTACCTCTCACGTTCGCTGGACCACTACGATGCAGCTGACTACGTTCGGAAGCACCTGGCCTCCGATGCACGAATCCTTTTTATTGGTGAAACACGTCCTTACTATTTCGATCGCCTATCGTTGGCTCCCTATCCATTCCACGATCATCCCCTCGCGCGCTGGGTCGGAGAGTCTGAATCCTCACAGCAGCTCACGGAACGAATCCTCGCCGAAGGTTTCACCCACGTTGTTCTGAATATGCGCGAGTTCAAGCGCCTTCACGATTCTTACGGCTCCCTGGCGTTCACCGGATCCGACAAATCCGCGATGGACGGCAGACTCAAAGAGCTGCCACGAAACTTGACCACACTCTTTGCAAAGAACAATGTATTCGTGTTCGAAATACCTCCCCGTCATATCAGCCGTTCCACCAACTAAGAGTGAATGTTTTCAAAGCAGGGTTCCAACCGCCGCGCGAGCACTCACTCCTTCAACGGCAGGACTCCGGAGTTCATTCCTGTTCACGATTTGTCATGCTTTCGTTCTCCAACGGATCCCCTTTGAGCCTTGCCCTCTCGACCGGGGCATGAGACACTCATTCATATGCCCAGCGCTTCCTACGCGGAACTCCACTCGCGGTTGCGTATCGCTCTGGCCGTCAATGCGGTCATCATCCTTGCCGAATTCGCGGGAGGACTCTGGGCGAACAGCATCGGCCTCATCGGTGATGCGGGCCACAACCTGATCGAT
>DAISKX010000411.1:0-4281 GCA_036820725.1 Nitrospiraceae bacterium | reverse complement strand
CCGTCGCCGTGACGGGCTTCTGCGGGATTCCTTTAGTCAAGGATCCGGATGTCGAGGATGGCCAGCGCGTCATCGTCGATGCCACGATTCAAGCCCCCAGCCACGGTGGATATGCCTTGAGTCTGAAAGGCCTCAAGATCACGACAGAAGAGGAAGGGGTCGTACAGGCCATCGCGAACCGCATCACACCACTTCCGGAATGATCGACCGGTGCACGATGCGCGATAACAACCAACCTGTTCCCCGCCTGGTATTTCCTGCCGATACGCGGGTCGGCTGGATCGGCACAGGTGTGATGGGCCTCCCATGTGCCAGCATGTTCAGCAGGCCAAATACCGCGTGACCGTTTATACCAGGAGCCGTTCCAAGGCCGCTTCAATTCTCGCCAAGGGCGCCACCTGGGCCGATTCACCGCAGGCCGTGGCCGAACAAACCGATGTCGTCTTCACGATGGTGGGCTTTCCTCGGGATGTGCGTGCGGTCTATTTGGGTGAACACGGTCTCTTGGCCGGCACCCGACCGGGCATGATCACCATCGACATGACGACCACGGAACCCTCGCTCGCACAGGAGCTGTACACTCGGGCTAAAGAGCAGGGGGTCTATGCCGTCGATGCGCCGGTTTCAGGCGGTGACGTGGGCGCGAGGAATGCCGCGCTTTCGATCATGATGGGAGGCAACACCGCCGCCGTGCAAGCGATCATGCCGCTCATGGAACGTCTGGGCAAGACAATCCTACACCAGGGTGGACCCGGCACCGGCCAACATGCGAAATTGTGCAACCAGATCGTCATCGCCGGCACGATGATCGGGGTCTGCGAAGCGCTGCTCTATGGACATCAAGCCGGACTCGAAATGGAGCGCGTACTCGACTCCATTCGTGGCGGTGCGGCCGGTTGTTGGACCCTCCACCATCTCGCGCCAAAAATTCTGAAAAGGGATTTTGCTCCAGGCTTCTTCGTCGAGCATTTCCTGAAGGATATGGGCATCGCGCTGGAGGAATCCCGGCGCATGGGGCTTACGTTGCCCGGTCTGACGCTGGTCCGTCAACTCTATGAGACAGTGCAAGAATTAGGGCATGGCCGCTCCGGAACCCATGCATTGATGCTTGCAGTGGAACATCTTTCGAAAGTCGAGAACGGTTCGACGCCATCGACGCAATGATTCGATCGCAGCGGTCTCATTGGCCTATGATCCTATCGTCTTTCCTGCTCTGCATTGCCCTGGCCCTCTCGGCATGCGCCGGAAGCCGTGGATTCGATCGGCAAGCACTCAAAGATTCCTTCCAACAGGAACCCGATGTGGTCACGGATCGCGATATCGCGTCGGTGCTGGATCTGCAGCCGCAGTTACCGTCGCCCTTTCGCCTGGCGCTGTATTTCAAGACACACGCGGTCCCGTTTCGCGCAACCATGCACAGACCGAGCTGGCTCGCCTCCGACAAAGAACTCATCATCAAGAAATTACAGCCGGTCGTGGATGAACGGATCGTGAAGGACGTTTTCGTGCTTGCCGATTCGACCGTTCAGGGAACGCTGACACGCGACATCAGGCTTGCGGCAGCCCGCTATACTGCCGATGTCGTTCTGATCGTCGACAGTGCCGCAGCCGTCGACCGGTACAATAACGGCCAGGCCGCATGGTATGCCACCGGACTGGGCGCCTATCTCGCGCCCGGCACTCAGAGTGATGCGTTGTTTATGATCGAAGGAACGGCGTGGGACGTGCGCACCGGCTACCTCTACGGCACTCAATCTGCTGAGGGAACTGCGCAGTCCATCGGGCCGGCCGCCTCACTCGACGACAAGCATGTGGTCGCGCGTGCCAAGGAAGCCGCCGTGGAGTCTTTCGGCGGACACACAGCAGACCTCTTGCGTCTGATGAAAGAGAAATTCAAACCTAAGCGATGACCGCCGAGAAATCCGCAGGCACGAAGCGTAACGGGGGGTTGCACTGACGACGGTCCATCACCAAAGCTCTTCTCACCCGCCTGCTTGCCGTCACTGAATTTCTCACTCAGTACGAAGCCGGTATCCGACTCCCAACTCGGTCAACAAAAATCTGGGACGAGCGGGGTCCGCCTCCACCTTGTGCCGAAGCTGCCGCATGTACACACGAAGGTATTGAGACTCTTCAACATGCAACGGTCCCCACACCTCTTTGAGCAACTGGCGGTGCGTCATGACCATTCCCGCATGTTTCACGAGCGTCGTGAGCAGCTTGTACTCGATCGGAGTGAGGTGGATTTCCTTCTCTCCGACATAGACGTGACGACGAACCAGGTCGATCTTGAGATCGCCGGTCGCAAAGATGGCCGTACCATCTGATTCGACCTGCGGCACGGCAGCATGGCGCAGTGCGGTGCGAAGTCGAGCGAGCAACTCCTCGATCCCGAACGGCTTGGTGATGTAATCGTCGGCGCCGGAGTCCAATGCCGTGACCTTGACCTGCTCATGGCCCCGCGCCGACAGCACGATGATCGGAATTCGCGCCCACTCCCGAATCTTTCGGATGACTTCAAGGCCGTCCATATCGGGTAGACCCAGGTCGAGGAGGATCAGATCCGGATTTCTGGCCTGCGCTTGCGCGAGGCCTGTTTGACCTGATTCCGCTTCGAACAGACGGTAGCCCTGGTGCGGCAGCGAATTGCGCAAGAATCGCCGGATCTCCGGTTCATCTTCAATCAGCAGAACGGTGCTTTCATTGCCCATATCGATCGGTATGGAGAAGGCACTGACGGTTTATACGGAAGAGGAGGACGGCTCTCCCCTGTCAGGGAGAACCGCAGGCTGCTCTTTCTCAAGCGCAAGGGTAAATCGAAACACAGCTCCTCCCCCGGAGCGGTTTTCCGCCCAGATACGTCCCCCATGGGATTCAACGATGCCGCGACAGATGGTCAATCCCAAACCCACCCCGCCTTCGCGTTGGGGATGGAGACGATAGAACTTATCGAAGATACGCCTTTCTTCGCCGGGCGGAATCCCGGGTCCTCGGTCGGCCACCTCCACCAGGAGAGCATCATTCTTCGCCGTCGCAGTCAGCTCGATCGGGCTCTGCGGAGGGGTATATTTGGCGGCATTCTCGAGCAGATTCACAAGAACTTGCTCGATCAGCACCCCATCGACACGCACCAACGGCAGATCGGGAGGAAATGTCGTCTTGACGGGGCGATGGCCCAGCCGTGATTCGACGCGTGCCAACGCTGCTCCGGCCACTTCGTCGAAACCATACCAATCCTTACGAAGCTGCATAGCGCCGGCTTCCAGCCTCGTCATATCGAGTAGATTGCTCAGGAGCCGGTCCAAACGACCGGCCTCATCGCTGATGGACTTGATGAGTTCGCGTTGACCGGACGACCCTATCGGCTCATTGGCCTTCATGAGCATGCTCGCTGCCCCGGTAATCGTCGCAAGGGGCGTTCGCAAGTCGTGGGACACGGAACTGAGCACCGCGTTTCTCATGCGTTCCGTTTCCGTCTGCACGCGGGCTTCCTGCGTTTCCTCCGCCAACCGTGCGCGCTCAAGCGCCAGTGCCATCTGGCTGGCAAACGTCTCAAGAAGATGCAACTGTTCCGGGTCGACAAGGATGTCGGGTCGAGATGACCCCACTCCTAATACGCCGACGGGGCCTCGTGAACCAAGCAAGGGCAGATAGACCGAGTCCGATCCGGGCAATGTATTCGTGCCGTGTCCTGCCGGCTCTTTGTGGTCAAAGACCCATTGCGAGATCCCCGCCTCCTTGGGATCGAGATCGAAATGCAGCGCGTCACCGCGATGCAGGTGCACGCGGCCGTCACGGTCCGGTAAAAAGACGGCGACCTGGCAATCGAAGACTTCATGAATATGCCGGGAAGAGACGGAAGCCAGCTTGCTGACCCCGCGTTGGGTTGCCAGGTCGCGGCTCATCGCATATAAGGCGCTGGTCCTTTGCTCACGGATACTGGCCGCTGCAGCCTGCTGACTCGTATGGGTAGCCAACCGACTGATCAGCAGCGCCACCACCAGCATCACCACGAAGGTCAGCACATATTGAAGGTCGGAGACAGCAATGGAAAAATACGGCGGTATGAAAAAGAAATCGAAGGCTGCCACGCTGAACAGCGAGGCCAAGATCGACGGGCCGCGCCCCCATCGAGTCGCAACCACTGCCACCCCCAACAGGTACACCATGATGAGATTCGCCTGGCCGAAATAGGGCGCCATCAGCCAACTCACGGCGGTACAGGCCAACACCACGGCTGACGCGTACCCATAGAAGCGACGCGCGCTGGTTCGCTGAAGA
>DAISKX010000410.1:0-4283 GCA_036820725.1 Nitrospiraceae bacterium | reverse complement strand
GCGCGTTGCGAATAAGGGACTGCTGGAAATTCACAAGAAACTGGATATTCCGCTCGTCGGCACCAACGACTGTCACTACCTTAAGAAAGAAGATTCGCATCCGCACGAACTCATGCTGTGCCTGCAGACGGGAAAAACGATCAGCGATCCCAACCGGATGAAGTTCGATACCAACCAGTTGTATGTGAAGTCCACCGAAGAAATTCATACCGAGTTCAATGAGCTTCCAACGGCCGTCTCCAACACCGTCCGGATTGCAGAAGCCTGCACGCTGGAATTGGCCCTCAATAAAACCCACCTGCCGCAGTACAAGGTACCGGAGGGATTGACGCGCGAATCCTATCTCGACCAACTCGCGAAGGACGGACTCGCGGAACGGCTCGCGCGGCGCCCGAGTGGAATGCCGGCCATGGTGTATGAGCGTCGCTTACAGGAAGAATTGGGCGTCATCTGCTCAATGGGGTTTGCCGGATACTTTCTGATCGTCTGGGACATCATCAAATTTGCCCGCTCGCGGGGCATTCCCGTGGGCCCCGGCAGAGGATCCGCAGCCGGCAGCCTGGTAGCCTATGCCTTGCGCATCACCGATTTGGATCCGCTGGTGTACAGCCTGCTCTTCGAGCGGTTCCTCAATCCGGAACGCGTCTCCCTCCCCGACATCGACATGGATTTCTGCATGGACCGGCGCGACGAAGTCATCAACTACGTCATCGAGAAATATGGCGAGGATCATGTCGCGCAGATCATTACGTTCGGCACCATGAAGGCAAAAGCCGCGATCCGCGATGTCGGGCGCGTGCTCGACATGCCCTATGCCGAGGTCGATCGTATCGCGAAGTTGGTCCCCGATGATTTGAAGATGACGCTCGATAAAGCCTTGGAACAGGAACCGCGTCTCCGCGAGCTGGTCGACAAAGATGCGAAGGTCAAGGAGTTGATGTCGGTCGCCCAGTCGCTCGAAGGGCTGGCGCGGCACGCGTCCACCCATGCGGCCGGCGTGGTGATTTCAGATCAACCCCTGACGGAACACGTGCCTCTCTACAAGGGGGCCAACGACGAAATCGTCACCCAATATCCCATGGGAGACGTGGAAAAGATCGGACTCGTGAAGTTCGACTTTCTCGGACTGAAAACACTGACGATGATTCATCGGGCCGTGAGTCTGATCAACGACACACCGTCTCACTCCTCCACCCTTTCGATCGACGAGATTCCCTACGACGACCCGCAGAGTTTTGCGCTCCTGGCCTCCGGAAAAACGACCGGCCTCTTTCAGCTGGAAAGCTCCGGCATGCGCGACCTGCTCATGGGACTGAAACCAGACCGGTTCGAGGACATCATCGCGATCATCGCCCTCTACCGTCCCGGCCCGATGGATCTCATTCCCGACTTCATCAAACGGAAGCAGGGCAAGATCCCCATCGTGTACGAGACCCCTGAACTCGAACCGATTCTGAAGGATACGTATGGGGTCATCGTCTATCAGGAACAGGTCATGGCGATCACCAACGTCGTGGCCGGCTTTTCGCTGGGGCAGGCCGACATTCTCCGCCGGGCCATGGGCAAGAAGAAGCCGGAGGAGATGGAAAAACTTCGGGTCAAATTCCTGGAAGGTGCACAGCAGAAGAAGATCCCGGAGAAAAAGGCCGACAAGCTCTATGAACTGATTCAGAAGTTCGCCGGCTATGGCTTCAACAAGTCGCATGCTGCCGCCTACGCGGTGGTCTGCTATCAGACCGCGTACCTCAAGGCGCATTATCCAACGGAATTTATGGCCGCCCTCATGACCAGTGATATGGGGAACGCGGACAAGATCGTCGGTTACTTTACTGAGTGCCGCGGCTTGGGCATTCCCGTGCTTCCCCCGCACGTCAATCAAAGCCAGAAGCATTTCGCCGTGGTCGGCGGAGACATTCGTTTCGGTATGGCCGCGATCAAGAACGTGGGTGAAGGCGCCGTCGAATCGATCATCGCCAATCGCAATGAGGCCGGATCATTCACATCCTTCTTCGACTTTTGCCGCCGGGTCGATCTGCACAAGGTCAACAAACGCACCCTGGAAGGGCTCATCAAAGCGGGCGCATTCGACTCAACAGGAGGACGGCGTTCTCAACTGATGGCGATTCTGGATCAGGCCGTCGATGAGGGCGCGGCCATGCAAAAGGCACGGGCTGAAGGGCAGACCAGCATGTTCGGGTGCGAACTGGGAGCGGAGACGCAGACGCCGCTGTTGTCCGATCCGCCACTCCCCGATGTCCCTGAGTGGAGCCAAGGGGAGTTGCTGAAATATGAGCGCGAATTGACCGGGTTCTATATCAGCGCGCATCCATTGGCCCGCTATGAGCACGCGATTCGTCTGTTTACCTCCGTCACCACCGAAACATTGGCGACGGTACCGGACGGTCGCGAGGTGAAATTGTGTGGCATCATTACGGCCGTCAAATCGATGCTCACCAAAAAAGGCGACCGGATGGCCTACCTGACCCTGGAGGATTTACATGGCATGGTGGAAGTGATAGCCTTCCCCGACCTCTACAAGGACAGTACCGAACTCATTGTGCCGGAGAAAGTGATTCGTTTGTCAGGAACCGTGGACAAAGGAGAGAAGGGCACCAAAATACGCGGGACCAAGATCGAACCGCTGGCGGAGCTGCAAACGAAGGCCATCTCACAAGTCGCCATCCGGCTGAACGGCACGCCCGCCATGTCCACGAAGTTGCCTCTCCTGAGAGAAGTCTTCATGCGCCATCCGGGCGCATCAACGGTCGTCCTGGTGTTCGCCGTCGATCCGAATTGGGAAGCCAAAATGGCCCCTCTGCCGAACGTGAAAGTCACGCCAAACGAGCATTTTGTCGCCGATATCGAGGAAGTACTAGGCAAGGGAACGATCACTTTGGTATCCTAACTGAGACCTAGGGAAGTCCCCTACTGGGTAAAGGTGAATCATGAGAGATTATCTGGATTTCGAAAAGCCGATCCGTGAGCTGGAAGAGAAGATTGAGAAGCTCGCCTCCGCCGAATCTCCCAAATCCGGCGTGCAGGATGAGATTCGCAAGCTGCGAACCAAACTCGCACAGGTCGAACACGAACTCTACGCTGGTCTCACCCCCTGGCAACGAACCCAGCTGGCCAGACATCCGCAGCGCCCCACGACCCTCGACTACGTGAATGAGCTATGTCGGGACTTCCAAGAGCTCCATGGCGACCGCCTGTTCGGCGATGACCGCGCGATCGTCGGAGGCTTTGCCCGCTTCAATGACCGGTCGGTCATGATTATCGGCCATCAAAAAGGCAAGACACTTAAGGAACGGATGCAGCGTAATTTCGGGATGCCGAATCCGGAAGGCTATCGTAAGGCCTTGCGCCTGATGAGGCTCGCCGAGAAATTCCGTCGCCCGATCATGACATTCATCGACACGCCGGGGGCCTATCCAGGCATCGGCGCGGAGGAACGCGGCCAGTCTGAGGCGATTGCGCGTAATCTCCTGGTCATGTCACGGCTCGCCGTCCCGATCATTTCCATCGTCATCGGCGAAGGAGGCAGTGGCGGCGCCCTGGCCCTCGGGGTGACCGATCGCATTCTCATGTTGGAACATTCGGTCTATTCGGTGATTTCACCGGAGGGTTGCGCGGCTATTCTCTGGGACAACCCGGCAAAGGTGCCCGATGCTGCCGCCGCGCTCAAGATGACGGCGCAGGATCTCGTCGGTCTGGGTATCGTCGACGAAGTCATCCCCGAGCCGGTCGGCGGAGCCCATCGCGGTCCGCAAGCCGTCGCCGATCGAGTCGCCAAGGTCCTGACGAACCACCTCTACCAACTCACCGAACTTTCGACCGATCAGCTGGTCAGCCAACGCGAACAGAAATACCGCAAGATGGGTATCGTCGGCCGGCTGGTACCGGTTCAAGCGTAAGACGACTCGAACTGCAATCAGTCCCTGTCCCCTCCTCTGTGGCCTCACCACGTTCATCGAGAGTGCGGGCATTTCTTCTTTTCCGGTTTCTCTCGCGGTCCCACACACACTTCAGCTACCCCCGGGGATTCTCCGAAGTTGAGCGAGATATGACGGAAGGGGTTCGTGAAATCAAGGCACGAGCGATGATGAACGGGACGAGTCAAACAAGCCGACTCTGACAAAGCGGGATTCGATGGCAGCCAGGATGACACGATGCAGTTCCTCGCGGTGCGCGGCCAAACTTTCGTCGCCGAGATAGCGCCCCAACGTGCGAGACAGTTTTTTCCACCAGGTGCGGGCTGAGGTGCGGGTGTCCTCGGCAACCCT